>JAWSUQ010000076.1:0-9928 GCA_033549265.1 Bacillota bacterium | reverse complement strand
TAAGTGTAACTAATGGTGATGTTGAAACAATAACCTTGATGAAAGGGACACAAGAGCTGTCATATGAAAGCGGTGCCATTTCTGAAGAAGGTGAATATACCCTTAGTGTAACTGCTAGAAACGCTAGCAATAATCTGGTGAGTGATAAAACAATAACCTTTATTATTGATAAAGCAGCACCAGCAATTAGCATCGACGGTGTAACAGATGGTCAGGTTACTGCAGAAGCAACTGTTGTGCCAGTCTTCAGTGCTGCCGATGATAATCTGGATAGCGTAACAGCAACCTTAACTAAAGACGGCGGCAGCGCAGCTTCTTTTGCCAGTGGCAGTGAAGTAACTGAGGAAGGCCAATTTGTGCTGACAGTTACGGCAATAGATATGGCAGGAAATGAAACTGTAAAGGTTGTTAGTTTCACGATTGACCGAAATGCTCCAGTAATCAGCATCACCGGAGTAACGGATGGAGCATATTATAAGGAATCGGTAACACCAGGAGTAAGTGTAACTAATGGTGATGTTGAAACAATAACCTTGATGAAAGGGACACAAGAGCTGTCATATGAAAGCGGTGCCGTTTCTGAAGAGGGTGAATATACCCTTACTGTGAATGCTAGAAATAGCAATAGCCTAACAAGTAGTAAAGCTATTTCCTTTACAATTGATACAACTGTACCTGTTTTTGCTGCCGATTCTCCCTACATTGATGGAAGCAAGTTGACTTTCAAAGCTGGAGATATTATTAAGGTTATAGCTGTATCTGAGCTTGAAGGAGATATTATTGCAGCATCATTTAGTATAGCCGGATTAGGCAGTGTGGAAGATATAGCTATGACGGCAACGGGCAATGACATTTATGAAGGAATTTATACTGTTCCTGGTGACATCAACCTTGAAGATGCTGATGTAAAAGCAACATTTACTGATCTAGCTGGAAATAAAGCAGAAGGGTTAACTGAGCCTATCACTATTGATAACGCTGTGCCTGAGGTGGCAGTAGAGGTTTCTCCTCTTGAGCCTAATGGGCTAAACAGTTGGTATAAACCAGTAGATGCTGATACAATTCCCAAGGTATATGTAACTGGAGATGCCGACGTTGTCAAAATCTATTATCAAATAGATGAGCAGGTGCAATTTGTTGAAGGTAATAGTTATAATTTTGCCTTACCTGAGGGTCAATATCAGGTAACTGTCTGGGCTGAAGATTTGGCCGGCAATATTAGTCAACAGAAGCAGTTGAGTGTTAAAGTTGATAATACAGCTCCTGCCATTCAGTCAGTAGTTATCAACGATAGTGCGTTTAAAGCGGGAGAAAAGATTATTGTAACAGCAAGGCTTGAAGGCGGGGCTGATACTCTCAGTTCAACAACCTTTAATCTAGTTAATAGCCAAGGGAATGTATATCGTCGAAATATACCAATGCAATTGGTAACAGGTGAAACCGATGTTTATCAGGGTACACTTACTATTTCAGAAGGAATGAACCTATCTGGAGGAATAGTAAAAGTAAGAATGGTAGACCAAGCAGGTAATGAAGCTGTTGTAGCTGCTAGTGAAACTATTACCATCATTACTGTCAATCCGCAAATTTTAGTTCAGGTAGATAAGACTCCTGGGGCTAGCGGCTGGTATAATCAAACTCCTTCTGTAACTCTGGGAACAAGCGGTACAGATATTGTCTACCAGTTAAATGACAGCGATGAAGTTATTTATACCAGTCCCATTAACATACCTGATGGTGAACATACTTTAAGATTTTATACAGAGGATATAGCTGGAAATCGTAGTGAGGGCAGCCTTAATTTCAAGGTTAAGACTGTACCGCCAGCAAGTCCAGTTGTAGCTTCATTAATAGCTGGAAGCGTAGTTAATACTAGAGCTATTGAAATAGCTGGTACAGCAGAAGCATCAGCCAGAGTAGTCTTATCAGTAAATGGTACTCCGGCAGGCTCAAGGGTAGCTGATAAAAATGGAGCATATTCATTTGGGAATGTTCCTCTGACTAGAGAAGGGATAAATAACATCTCCCTATATGCAGTAGATATAGCTGGTAATCATAGCAGCAGCACTACATTTACTATAACCAGGGATATTACTCTACCTGTTATTGAAGTAAATGTAGATGATGCAGGAGAAGTAACGGTTACAGCAAGCGAAAGAGTGCAAGAAATTAACTTAACTCATAACGGTACCATTGTAGAGCTAAGTGCAGCAGATGACTCAGATAAGCTTTTCACAGGTAATGTTGCTTTAGAGGAAGGAGAGAATAGTTTTGCTGCAAATGGTACTGATTTAGCAGGCAATGTAGGCCAGGGTAGTTTAATAAAAACAGTTATTAATTTTGATTCAGAGGAAGAAGACGTTACAAACATCGACTTATATGAAGGTACTTCACTAATGATCCCTAAAACTGCATTTACAGGACAGTCTGCAGTAAACGTTACAGTGCAAAGCAAGAAAATAGACAACTTGCCTGAAGGTTTGTTAGTCTTGGCAAATCCGGTAGGTGCAACTTTTAGTTCAACTGAAGGGAAGCTGCAGCCTGATCAATCTGTAACCTTGGTCTTCCGGATACCCAACTCCAGCGAATTGGGGATTAATGCTAATAATTTTAATTCACAAAACTTGATTGAAATCTGGTATTATGGCGAGGGCGACCCTGTAAAGATAAACATGGACAATGTGGTAAAGACATTTGATGCAGCAACAGATACACTAATTATTGAGGCTGCTGTTAATAGCTTTTCAACATATGTTCCACTGGCTGACTTAACTCCTCCGGTTTTAGAAAATGTTGATGTAGACAAAGGTATTAGCACTCCAGTAACAAGTGGCGTTGATATCACCATTAGTGGAGATACTGAAACAGGGGCTCAGGTTGAAATTCGTTACAATAGCCAAACTGTGATTGCAGCAGTAAGTGAGGACGGCAGTTTTACAGCAACTATTAACTCTGATAGTTTGGCTGAGGGAGATAATAACATTATAATTGCAGCAATAGACCAGGCGGGCAATGAAACTAAAGCAGATTTAATCATTAGCAAGGATGCAACTCCTCCGGCTCTGGAAATAGAGCGAACTCCTGCAGGCAATCCTGTTTCAGAGGAATTTGTTCAATTTGTGGTTACAGCAACAGATGCTAACGGAGTAGCAGACATCACAATAAAAAGAGGAGAGGAAGCTATAAGCAATTCATCAGTAAGTCCGGCTAGCTTTACTGTTCCTTTAATTGATGGTACCAATAGCTTTATAATTGCAGCCACAGATATAATTGGCAATGAAACAGTGGAAGAAATAATAGTTAATAAAGTAAGTGCAACAAATAATGGTTATGTAACAATTAATAGTGTTCCAACTACTACGACTGCTAGCTCTGTTAATATTTCAGGAAAGACAGATGCTGATCAAGTGACTGTCAGTGTTGGTAATGTAGAAGCCTTAGTAACACTTGGTTCAGATGGGGAGGAAAGGACATTTAGTGCTGAGGTTCCCTTAGTAGTTGGGTCCAATACTATTACAGTTATTGGCCTATATAATGAAGGAGAGTCCATTGAAAAAGAGGTGGTAATTACTCGAAGCCAACCTTATCAGCCACCTACTTCACCATATGTACCACCAGCAGCACCACTAGTTCCAGCAAAGGCTGAGGAAACTGTCCAAAAAGTGGTGGCTGGTCAATTAACAAAGGCAGCTACAGCTGATGGGAAGCTAGAATTCACATTACCAGCAGGAGTAGTCAGCGGTGAGGGAACTATTACCATTAATAAGCTAATTGAAGGTGAGCAGAAGGCTTCTCGACCAGGTGCTATAACAATTGGTGATCTTCAATATGAAATTAAGGTAACAGATAATGATGGTGAAGATATTAAGCAGTTCACTAAGGGTCTTTCTATTGAGTTGAAATATAATACAGGAGATATCCCGGCAGGAATGACAGAAAAAGATTTAAAGGTAAGTTACTGGGATGAAAATGCTATCGACCCATTAACAGGTGAACAAGGAGTATGGATTGCAGTACCTACTACAGTTGATATGCTAAACAAAAAGGTTATTGGAATGACTAATCATCTCTCTATTTATGGTTTAACTTTAATGAAAGGTTTCCCTAACCTAGAAGATGTAAAAGGACATTGGGCTGAGGCTGATGTTCTGAAAACTGTAAGTCTAAAGATAGCTTCTGGAGATCCAAACGGGTCCTTCCGCCCAGAAGATATGGTAACCAGAGAAGAGTTCGCCAAGCTGATAGTATTAGCTGCAGGCTTACAGCCTGAAGAGAATCCTGTGCTTACTTTTGCTGATGCAGCTGATATTTCGCCATGGGCCCAAGGTTATGTTGCAGCAGCAGTAAAGGCAGGGATTATTACAGGCTATGGAGATAATACGTTTAAAGGAAAGCAAGCTGTAACTAGGGCTGAAATAGCAGTAATGCTCATTAGGGCTCTGAAATTAGGACTATCGGTGCAGTCACAATTAAACTTTACAGACGTAAGCAGCATTCCAAGCTGGGCATTATCTTCAATAGGTAAAGCTGATGAATTAGGTATCATTGGTGGTTTCCCAGATGGTACTTTCAAGGCTAATGATAATGCAACCCGTGCTCAGACAGCTACAATGATTTCTAGAATGCTTAATATTAGGTTTACAGATTAATTGAAAAAGGCACTGTTGTGGGATCTATATCCAACAGCAGTGCTTATTTTTTAAATGCCCTGGACTGTGTTAGTTAAGAAATTTTTTTAAAATTCTAAAATAGCCTGCAGGAAAAATATGCTTCGTGTAGAATACTTTGTTAGGAAAGTTAACTAAGTTGGTGGGAGGATTAAGATGACTAAGTTTGGGGGAAATCAACATTTAGTTCGGCGAACAAATCTAAAGCTGATAGTAGATACAGTAAAAAGAAAAGGAACTATTTCCAGGGCAGAATTGGCTAAAGAGTTAAAGCTGAGTGCTCCCAGCGTTTCTTCTAATATAGATCAATTGCTTAAAATGGATTTATTAAAGGAGATAGGTGAAGGCGACTCAGGTGGAGGGAGAAAACCAATTCTGTTGGAGTTTAATAATGAATATGGATATGTAATTGGGATTGACCTCAGTAGTGAGAAATGCAAGACCGCCTTAGGGGACTTATTAGGCAATATTATTGCCTTTGAGCAATTTAGCCTGCCTGAGGATAAAGATGGGGAAAAGATTATCAATCGGATTATTATGATTATCCATAGTATTTTGGATAATCACCCAAAAGCCAAAGATAGAATACTTGCAATCACAGTTGGCAGCCCTGGTGTAATTGACTCTGATGCTAACACGGTGCGATTAAGTCCTCAATTCAAGGGGTGGGATAATCTGCCTGTGAGACAAATATTAACCGATGAGTTTAGGGTGCCGGTACTATTAAAAAATGATATCAACCTGGCTGCTTTAGGGGAAGCCCATTATGGAGTAGGTAAGAAAAGCCTCAATTTAGCTTATATCAGCGTTGATATGGGGATAGGCTCTGGGATTATCTTAAAGGGGAAGCTCTTTGAGGGCAGCAATCTGGCCGCAGGAGAAATAGGGTATATGGTCCCCGAAGTAGACCTATTAGAGGAGGATTTTGCAGGATATGGACCGTTAGAGGCAAGAGCATCGGTGCCAGCCCTACTGAGGGAGGTAAGGAAAGTAGCGGCAGGCTCTACTATTAATCAGTGGGTTGATGACCCTCAAGAGATAACATTAGCCCATGTTAAAAAGGCCCTAGACGACGGCGACGAAGCAGTTCGAAAAACAGTAGCTGCCATTGCCAAGTACCTGGCAGTAGCAACAGCTAATCTACAGGCTGTATTAGACTTGGACCTAATCATTATTGGAGGAGAAATTAGAGTCTTAGATAACCACCTGCTGGATATGATTAATAGATTGGCTGGAAAGATAATGCCTACAAAGCCTGAGATAATTTATTCACAACTTAATAGCAGGGCTGGCATTTTTGGCGCCTTTGCTTTTGGTTTGGACTTTGTATTTAAGCATTTATTTGATTAATAAATTGGAACATATTTTAGAGAGGGGGACTGCTGCAAAAATTTTATATTTTGGGTTGCAAAGTTTTAAAAAAGGAAATTTAGTAGGAGGGGATAGGAAAAATGAAAAAGTTCTTGTTATTTGCTTTAGTATTATCATTAGTATTAGGGACATTAGTGGGATGCAGCTCATCCACACCTGATACCCAAGGCCCGGAAGAGGATGGCGTAGTAGAAATTACTTTGACTAGTTGGCGAACTGAAGAAATTGAAGCCTTTAAGCTGCTTAACGCAGAATTCAACAAAGAATTTCCAAATATTAAAGTTAAATATGAGCCTATTAAAAATACCGAGTATGATTCAGTTCTTAGTATGAGTCTTAATACAAACACTGCAGCAGACTTAATGTACATAAGACCTTTTGACAGGGGGGTTAGCTTGTTTGAATCAGGATACTTGTTGGAAGTTACTGAGGAAAACCTGCCTAACCTAGCAAACGTTGCGGAAACTCAGAGACAGGTTTACATGTCTGAAGATGGAAAGCTTAATTCAGCTCCATATATCTATGTATCCTATGGCTTTATTTACAACAAGGGAATATTTGAAGAGCATAATCTGACAGAGCCTGCAACATGGGATGAATTCTTTAGTACACTAGATACCCTTAAAGCTAAAGGTGTTACTCCACTGGCATTAGGAACTAAAGATGGCTGGGTAATGAGTGAAGTGGTTGCTAATCCAAATTATGTAAACTTCCTTGGTGGAGAAAACTGGCGTAAAGAAATGTTAGCTGGTGAGAAGAAGTTTACCGATGAAGACTTTGTAGGGTTTTTAGAGAGTATTGACAAGTGGAAGGATTATATGCCTAAATCCTATGAAGCTATCGGATACGTAGAAGCCCAGCAGTTATTTTTAACTGAACAAGCCGCAATTTTCCCAGCAGGTTCCTGGGAAATTGGATATTTCCAATCACAAAATCCTAACATTGAGTTCGGTGTATTCATGTCACCTACATTGGAAAAGGGCGATAAGCAATGGTTAGGCTTTAACGGTGGTGCTGGGGTAGGTATTAATAAGAATTCAGAACATGTTGATGAAGCTTTAATATACGCTAACTGGCTATTAAGTGAAGAGGCTCAGATACTTACTGGCAACCTAATGGCGGGGCTTTATCCAACAGCTAACGTTCCTGCAGATAAGATTGAGGATAAGTTGGCAAAAGAGTGGATTGAAGCTGCAGGATCTAATGGTGAAAACTTTGCTGTAGGATTTGGTTTAGAAAAAATAAACAAAGAAGAACCATCTGCGGGAACCTTAACGATGGAAAACGTTACAAACATGCTAAATGGAGTAATTACTCCAGCAGAGGCTGCTAAGAATATTCAAGAAGGTCTGGCAAGCTGGTATAAGCCGTTGCAGTAATTAAGCTTTAAGATATCTATGGGATGGGGTTACGCTTATTAACCTAGTCCCATAGATATTATTTTCACCTTAAACTATGACCTAGCATTAAAATTAGAATTTTGGAAGGGGGGCTTTATGTTGAATTCTAGAGAGAGGCTGCTAGCTGTATTAAAAGGAGAAATGCCCGATCGAGTACCAATTAATACTCTTGAGCTACAGGGGTATAAAGCTGATGACTGGTATAATAAGCAGCCTAAATATAAAGAATTAATGGATTATATCAGAAAAAATACAGATGGTATCAACTTTTGGTACCCATATACGGGTCAGCGGATTGGTGATGCAGATAAGGGAGTAGGACGCTTTTTAACAAGTACTAAGGATGTAAAGGAAGAAGTTCGCAATTGGCGAGATGGGGAAAACAATTTTACTGAGATTGTTTTGAAGACACCCAAGGGTGACTTGAGAATGATCGAAAGATCAAATGACTTGGTGAATACCGTTTGGGTTACTGAACACTTTGTAAAAGATATAAGCGACCTGGAAAAGGTTTTGTCAATTCCCTATGAACCATTTCTACTGGATACAAGCTCCTTAGCTCAAGCCCAGGCAGAAATAGGCGATCATGGGATTATTACAGCAGATATCGGTGATCCCCTAATCTATATCTTTGATTTATTTGATTTTAGTAATTTTCTTATTTTTGCCATTTCAGAAGAAAAGAAGATGCATCAGCTTCTAGAAATGTACTATGAGAGAATCTATAACTATTTAGAGCATTTGTTGAAAAATGGAGCTGGGCCTTTAGTGAGAATATATGGGCCTGAGGCTGCCACACCACCATATTTGCCTAATAGGCTTTTTAAGGATTACGTGTTTGACTATGACAAAAAGCTGATTGACTTAATCCATAAATACGACTGTTATTGCCGAGTGCATGCCCACGGCAGGGTAGGCCAGGTGTTGGAATATATTGCAGAAATGGGTGCTGATGCAGTGGATCCTGTGGAAGCGCCTCCCAGTGGAGATATTGAACTAAAGGAAGCGAAAGAGATAATAGGTGATCGGGTAACCATATTTGGGAATATTCAGCTTCATGATTTGGAGCTGAGAACTGAGCAGGAAATGATAGAAATAACGAAAAGAACCCTGGAGCAAGGGGCTCCTGATGGCAGGTTTGTGCTGATGCCAACCGCTGCACCCCTGGATACAGATCTGAAGGAAAGAACTATGAACAACTATTTGGCCATGATAGATACGGCATTGACCTATGGCAAGTATTAGATTATGGTGAGACTATTTCATAATTAGGTGTGTGATGATATGGCAAAAAAAGGACTTAGATTTGGGATTTTCGTATATTTATTGCCGGCATTGACTTTATATACGCTTTTTATGGCATACCCATTGATTATGTCACTAGGTATGAGCTTGTATGAGTGGAAAGGCTATGGGCCTACTACTTTTGTGGGGCTGGCAAACTTTAAGAAGCTGCTATTTTTGGAGCCCTTTAGTACCCGGTTCTTTAATGCCCTGACAAACAATATTAAATTTTTTGCTTATACAACCTTGTTTCAAAACGTTGTAGCTCTCTTTTTAGCGGTACTGTTAACTAAAAAGCTAAGGGGTACAGAGTTTTATCGAACGGTTTACTTTATGCCGGTCACTTTATCTGTCTTAATAGTGGGATTTATCTGGACCCTGATTCTTAATCCTACCTGGGGCGTGCTAAATAAAGGGCTAGAGTTCATAGGCCTAGTTAGCTGGGCTAAGCCATGGCTGGGGGATCCCAATTTAGCCCTGCCGGTTATTGCCTTTGTTAACTCCTGGCAATTTATTGGCCTACCCATCATGATGTTTGTAGCTGGGATTAGGGCTATCCCGGAGGAGCTCTTTGAAGCCGCTAGAATTGATGGCTGTAATGAATGGCAAGTCTTTAGGAATGTAACCCTGCCAGGGTTGGTACCGGTTATTGGCTTGGTAATGATTTTGACCTTAGTTGGTAACTTTAGCTCTTTTGAAATAATTTACTCTATGGCCGGGACTTTAGCAGGTCCAAATTATGCTACTGATGTACTAGGGACCTTGTTTTATCGCACTTCCTTTAGTTCCATCAGCGGGGCTCCGCCTAGCATGGGGATGGGAGCAGCTATTGCTGTATTTATGTTTACTATAATTTGCGCCGGAGTGCTTAGCTGGTTTTACATTGATTCAAAAATTAACAATAGTTAGGAGGCAGGGCAGTGGATACTAAAACACGGATTGTTAACTTGTTAACCCACGGCATATTGCTAGCGTACTCCTTTGTAGTGATATATCCATTATTTATTATGGTTATAACTTCCCTGAAAACCAATTTAGAAGTAATGACTCGGCCCTTTAGTCTGCCTCAAGCCATTAACCTAAAAGGCTATGAGACTGTTTTAAATCAGACTAACTTTCTTGTTTTCTATCGGAACAGCATTGTGGTAACAGTAGTTTCCCTGTTTTTAATAATAGTGGTGTCTACTTTGGCGGCCTATGCGTTGG
>JAWSUQ010000075.1:0-9956 GCA_033549265.1 Bacillota bacterium | reverse complement strand
ATGAATTGGACTACCCCTCAATTATTGTTTATAGATGATGGCTATTCAGCTAAAAGTATTGAAAGACCGGCCTTGACTAAGTTACTAAATGCCATAAAAACTGGGCATATATCTAAAGTAATGGTTACCAAACTAGATAGAATGAGCCGTCGCCTACTGGATTTATTGACAATGATAGATCTGTTCCAGAAAAACGATGTTTCTTTTGTATCTATCAGTGAATCCTTTGATACGAACACTCCTTCCGGACGACTAACGTTGCAGGTATTAGGAGCTGTGGCAGAGTTCGAACGAGAAAGAATTAGAGAAAGGGTTATTGATAATATGATGCATGCAGCAAAAGGCGGAAAATGGTTAACCCAAAGTCCATACGGCTACCGCTTGGAGGATAAGCAATTGGTTGTCTATGAACCAGAAGCAGCCATGGTTAAAAGGGCTTTCGATATGTTTTTAAATAAAGGACTTGGTTATTACTCTATTGCCAAGCAATTTAACCAGGAAAGCATTCCCTCCAGGCATAACAAGGAATGGTCTCTTCGGTCTGTTAAACTGCTGTTGTCTAACCCCGTTTACAAAGGAACATTAGTCTGGAACAGAGTTGATTCCAGAAAAAAGAGCCGTCAGCTTAAAGATCCCGAGGACTGGATTGTAGTCCACAACTGTCTTCCGATAATTATCGATGAAGATACTTGGGAGCAAACCCAACATAGAATAAATGAGCCTAACAAGATAGCCCCTAGAGCAAAAACAAGCCCTCATCTACTAGGAGGACTTATCAAGTGTGGCAGCTGCGGTTCTGGCATGAGCATAGGTTGGTCAGGCTGGCCTAAGCGCTGCCGGGTATATCGTTGTTCAGCCAATAAAAATAAAGGCACCTGTACCAGCAAGCAGTATCGGGCAGATGAGGTGGAATCCTGGTTTAAAGAAGGCCTTAATAAATTAGCCAATTTTTCTAACGGTTGGCTAAAACCTCAGTTAGTCCAAAAAGTCGTTGCCAACCAACAAACAGATGTAGAGCAGAAGCTTCGCACCGCTAAAGCCAGATATAAGAGAAAGGTTGAAGCTTATACTGCTGGTTTAATTGAGTTGGCAGACTTAACTGAAGAGAAGGAAAAAATGGATCAAGAAATAGCTGAAGTCAATAAAATTAGCAGTAATCAAAGCAATGACTATGATATTCAGCTACTAGAGAAGTCTATTGTTAGCAAGATAAAAAATTCTATTGATGCTATCGAACGCCTTCCTGTTGTTGAAGCTAAAGCCCTCCTTGATAGACTGGTGGGGCATATTGTTTTAGTGGGAGAAAAGGATATAGAAATTAGACTTAAGCTTTAACTTTCTAATTATCTTAACATTATTTCTACATAAAGTAACTTCCCTGCTCTATTACCAACACCAGATGCAACTAACTCAATTATTTCTTGCCTTTGCCCATGATATAGAGTAGCCGGAAGCTATACAGGATAATTTTATGTACCTATCAATTTTAAACGGTTTGCAAAATGCTATTGACTTACATATAAACGGTTGTCTTATTATATATCAATCTAAAAAATATGTGATAAATCAAGACAAAGTTAGAAATATTTAAAGGTATTCAAGTTGTTACTGTAGAAACAAGCAAAATGTTGATTCGTCGGTAGATATTCCTATTGACGACTATTTAGGGACAGGCCTACCAAAGCCAACAGGCCAATTTAAGATTATACTATTAAAAGTTGTTGGACTACTTAATGAAGAGTCGAGCAGTTAAACAGGAAAAATCACCAACTGATTGGTGATTCTTTTTTAGTTAAAACACTATTTGAATATCTTCGCTAAGGGTTTTTTATTGTCAACTGTAAACTTTATTAACAAAAGAAGGATTGTTAAGCTTTACCAAGAAAAGAATTATGTCCAGAAGGCAACTATTAGCTTAAGGAGCGAAGATACTATGACAACTATAAAAAAGCTGGGTGGCTTAATACCTTCAGCCAAGTCTACTCTATTGCGGTTCTGGCTTTTTGCTATACTATTTTTCATAGCCCGCACTAATTATTTGTTTTTTCATACGATTGCAGAAGGCTTTGCCATTATTATTATAGGCTTAATTTTTGTACTGGCCAATAGCACTTATAAACATTCTGGAAACGGTTTTTTATTGTTTTTAGGTAATGCTTATCTTTTTGTGGGAATTATAGATTTTTTTCATTTAGCTACATTCAAAGGAATGGGAATTTTTCCGAATTACGATGCAAATACTCCTACCCAATTGTGGATTGCAGCACGATACATAGAGGCAGTTTCTTTATTGATCGCTCCATATTTTATAAATCGCAAATTCTCCCGCAACTTACAGTTAATAATTTATAGTACTATTACAGGGATACTGTTGGCCTCCATCATGATTTACCCTATATTCCCTGATTGTTATATTGAAGGTGCAGGCCTTACATTATTTAAAATATACAGCGAATATATAATATCACTATTGCTTGCAACAACCATAGTTTTTATCTTTAGAAGCAAAGAAAATCTAAATACCACCATCTATTATGTAATGCTGGCAGCAGTAACTACTACTATTTTAGCCGAGCTAAGTTTCACTTTATATACTGACGTCTATGGTATCATGAATTTTACTGGACATATCTTTAAGCTTATCTCTTTTTATTATATTTATCGCGGTATAATAATGCAGGGGATTGAGGCTCCATTTGACCTTATCTTTGAAAAGTTAAAAACCAATGCAATTACTGATTTTCTCACTGGATTATACAATAGGCAGGGATTAATGGAATTTACGAAAAAAGAACTGGCACGTATGCGCAGAGATGGAAATAAGGTAGGAGCTATGGTTATTGATTTGGATAATTTTAAAGTAATAAATGATACTTATGGACATTTGATAGGAGATGAAGTGTTAGTTAGCTTTGCTGCTATCTTAAAGTCATCTATTCGAGAAACTGATATTGCTTGCCGCCTAGGCGGAGATGAATTTATTTTACTTATTAATGCTGACCTAAGCGACCTGGCTCTTGTACGTCAGCGAATCACCGAAGCCTTTAATAGTTGGCTTAGCAAGGAAAATAAATTTCATGAACTTGGCATAAGCATAGGATGTGCCTTGTTAGATCCTGAGCAACCATTTAATATTGATGAAATTATTAGAAAGGCTGACCAAGAGATGTATCTGGAAAAAGCCAAGAAAACTATCTGATAAAAGGCAAACTATTAAGCACCTTTGCAATAGGAAGCCCAGCCTTCGTTCATGATCTTTGTTTGGATTTGGGGCCAGAAGTACTGCATCTCTTGCCTTACTATACTTATTATATCTTGCTGCCATTCTTCTAGCTCTGGAGCGTGCTCAATAAAAAAAGCCAGCAAATCCTTTTCAGGATGAGGTGGAAACTTTTTTGGCTGCTCTTTTACAGGGGTTTCTCTTTTATCTAGGCTCCACAGATCGTCATAAGGAGTTTGTGGTTGAACAAGCTGCTTATTGCCAGATTGACCCTGCTTCTTTTGAGGGAAGGGCTCAATATGCTCCTGCAGAGCTAGCACCGCGTCTAAAAATTCTTCTACTTTTTCCTTGCCATGCTCAAATTCATAGCTAGAAATTCTGTCTGCTGCCGCCGTCATAGTGTCAATCATATACCTGGAGGTTTTTCTAAAAGCTCCATTATTTTTAAAAAAATCACAGTGAGCAAATACATGGGCTACAACCAGTTTATTTTGAATAAGGGAGTTGCCGTCTAACAAAAAGGCATAGCAGGGATCTGAGTTAATCACTAACTCATAGATTCTACTCAAATTATAATCGTACTGGGTTTTCATTTTATGAAAGGTCTTCCCAAAGCTCCAGTGGCTGAAGCGCGTAGGCATACCATAGGCTCCAAAGGTGTAGATAATGTCTGCTGGGCATATTTCAAAGCGCATGGGGAAAAAATCAAGGCCTACTTTTACAGCTATTTCATGAATATCTGCTATGGACTGCTCTAATTCAATGTACTCCTGCTCCTTCAATATTACTCATCCCCCTTGCTGAAAAAGATTTTTAAGGCCTTATAAACCTGATTCTTATCTTTAATAGATACACAAGTAAACTTTTCACTTTTAACCTTTTTAAAAATAGATAAGAGGGAACTGCTGTAATAAGGGTTTCCTATTTCACCGTAGCCGAACATATTACACCTTTCTACCAATTGATCAACAAGCCTCAGGCAAAGCTCGTTGTCGCTTGGTAAATTGTCTCCATCAGAAAAGTGAAACAAATAAACGTTATAATCTTCAGGACTATATCTGGAATCGATAATCTCTAGCGCTAGCTGATAGGCTGAGGAGCAACGAGTACCCCCGCTTTCCCCCTTAGTGAAAAACTCATCTTCTGTTACTTCCTTGGCCTCAGTATGGTGAGCAACAAAGATCATCCGCACATTATTGTACTTAGTTCGTAAAAATCTAGTGGTCCAGAAAAAAAAGCTTCTGGCAATGTATTTTTCGAAGGCTCCCATGGAGCCGGAGGTATCCATCATTGCAATTACTACAGCGTTTGATTGATGCTGTATTTTCTCTTCCCAGGTTTTGTATCTCAGGTCCTCCGGGATAATAGCTCCAACGCCTTTTTCTCCATTTAAAGCATTTCTCTTGATATTCTCGATGAGAGTACGCTTCTTATCAATATTACCCATCAGTCCTTTTTTTCGAATATCTCTAAACTCAATAGACTTCTTTTCTAAATCAGGAGTCTTTTTTTCATTGAGATTTGGCAGCTCCAAATCATCAAATATAATTTCTGCAAGCTCTTCTACACTTACTTCTGCTTCATAATAATCGGTTCCAGGCTCTTCACCAGCACCCTTCCCCTTGCCTGGGCCTTTGCTGCCAGCTCTTTCAGTCCCTAGGACATCACCTTTCTGACTGTTGCCTTCTCCCTGGCCCCCATGCTTTTTCTTATTATGATCAAAGCGGAACCGATACTCATCCAAGGACCTGATAGGAACCTTGATAATCTGCTTGCCATCAGACATGATAATACTTTCTTCACTAACGATATCTGCTAGATTTTTTTTAATTGCTTCCTTCACCTTTTCCTGATGCCGTTGCTGATCTAGTTGGCCTTTTCGATGCAAGCTCCAGTTCTCCCTATTAATGTGGAAAGGTACTTCTTTCACCATATCACCCCTAGCGGTTCAGTAAGCTTCCTACGTACTTCAGTAATTCATTGGCGCAGACTGAGCAATAACCATGCTCATCCATTAGCCTTGCTGTTACCTGGTTAATCCTTTTCAGTTGTTCTGCATCGGGAGTCTTACTGGAGGTAGTAATTTTCACGATATCTTTTAAATCTGCAAATAGCTTTTTCTCAATGGCCTCCCGGAGTCGTTCATGAGAGTTGTACTCAAACTTCTTTCCTTTGCGGGCATAAGAGGACAATCTAATTAATATTTCCTCTCTAAAGCTTTTCTTGGCATTATCTGATACCCCTATTTGTTCTTCAATGGAGCGCAGTAACTTCTCATCTGGATCTAACTCATCATCGGTAATCGGATCCTTCAGTTTAGTGCCATTGCAGTAGGCCTCCACGTTATCTAAATAGTTGTTTAATAGTGTTTTGGCCGATTCCTCAAAGGAGTAGACAAAAGCTCTTTGCACTTCTTTTTTAGCTATCTCATCAAATTCCTTTCTACTAACAGCAATAAAGTTAAGGAGCCGTTCTCTTTCCTCTTTAGTGATGGAAGGATGCTGGTCTAGCCCTTCCTTGAGAGCCCGCAGTACATCAAGAGCGTTAATACATTTTGTATCTGTATTTATTAGGGCACTTGAAATCCTATTTATGACGTACCGTGGGTCTACCCCACTCATTCCTTCGCCACTAGCCTGGGCCTCCACCTGCAGCTCCATTAAGTCCTTCTGCTTAAAGCCTTCTATTTCCTCTCCGTCATAGAGCTTCATTTTCTTAACTAAATCCATACCCTGCTTCTTAGACTCCTTTAGCCTAGAAAGAATGGAAAAGCTGGCTGCAGCCTTCAAGGCAAAGGGAGCAATGTGTATTTCTTTAATATCACTCTCTTTAATCAACTTTTCATAAATCTTTACTTCGTCAGTCACTTTTAGATTATAGGGAATAGGCATGATAATGATCCTAGATTGCAATGCCTCATTCTTCTTGTTGCTAATAAATGATTTATACTCAGCCTCATTAGTATGGGCAATAATTAATTCATCCGCAGAAATAAGGGCAAACCTACCGGCTTTAAAATTTCCTTCCTGAGATAAGCTTAGTAAGTTGTAGAGGAATTTCTCATCGCATTTTAGCATCTCCTGAGTCGCTTAACTCCGTACCACAAGCAGGCATAAAAATGTATGTAAATGATGCCTTGCTTACTCTTTTTCCATCTTCTTCAACGGTCATAACGTCCACTCTTTTTGTCAGAGCCCTGGTTAACACTGCTCGTTCTTCCTCATTAAGAGTATCTAATCTATTTACTATTGCTTGAAGTAATGTTTTAGCTTGAATAGTTTCTAACTCTACCTTATTTACTTCTTCTTGCTTACTAAATAGAAAGTCTCTTCTAGCTGACAACAGATTAATTTCTTCGCTCAACCCTTTAAGTTCCCTTTCGGCCTCGTTGTCGCTAATAAAGTTTCTTGCACATAATGAGATAACCTTACTTCTTGCAGCCTGTTTCTCGGCTATTTTGCTTTCCACCTCGGCAAGCTCGTTATGACAAGGCTTAACCGTCTCCTGGGACTGTTTCATTTTCTTATCCATCATTTCTAAGACCATTCCAGGGTTCTCAAGAAAGTGTCTTATATCTTGCCAAGTAGCATTTTCAACGTCAACAGCCCTTATCATCTTAGCATCACATATTTTCCCTGATCCATGATTAGTAGCACCGGTACAACGATAATAAACTCGGCCAGACTTGCTATCTCCGCTGGAGCCAACCATTGCACGTCCACAGTTACCACAGTAAATGATGCCTCTAAGCAAGTAGTTTCGCCCTCTGCTACCTCTTGCTGCGTCTGCATTATCGATTAATTTTTTGTCAACCTGCTTGAAGGTCTCAGGATCAATAATAATTGGTGTTTCTACTATAATAGTGTTCTTCTTTAGCTTAGATCGTTTCAAATACTCATATTGTCCCATGTATGCGGTAGTACGGAGGATTATTGAAACATGCCCTGCATGCCATTTTCCTGTGCTGTTATTCTTAGTTTTCTTAGACTTAGCTGGGGTAATGATATTGCGTGCATTTAAATATTTTGCTAACTCAAAAGTGCTATATCCCTCGAGGTAGAGCTTAAAAATTAAGCGAATAGTTTCAGCCTCTTCCTCATTAATTTCTAATTTGCCATCTTCACCAATTCTATAGCCAAAAGGAGGAGGGCCCGAGACCCATTTTCCCTGTCTTGCCCCGCGCTCTTTGCCCAATTGAGTACGTTCCATTATGGTATCACGCTCCAGGGCTGCTATGCTTGCCAACAAGGTCATGAAGAATTTTCCGGTCGGTGTTCCAGTGTCAAAGGCCTCAGTCATAGACTTGAGGGCTATTTTTTTGCTCTCCAGTATTTCATATGTATCCAGTACATGCTTAACACTTCTAGCTAGCCGGTCTAAGCGATAGACAAATAGGTACTGAAATTTTCCTGCCGTGGCATCAGCAATCATTTTAGCAGCTGCTGGCCGATCCATGAGTGGAACGGTACCAGAAATTCCATCATCAAGATAGAATTCAAATTCTGTAATATTATTTTCTACCGAATGAAGATCCATATATTTTTTTGCGTAGTCAATCTGACTGTCAATAGTTCCCCGTTCTGCCTGCTCTTCTGATGATACTCTGCAATAAATAGCCGCTCTTACCAATTACCACACCCCCACAGTGAATTATATGAAGTAATAGGACAAACAATGCTTTGAATATTATTATATCAGCTTATCCCCTCAAGGAGTTGGTATAATTATGCAGATTAATAGGATATATTCTAGCGATCCAAAAGAATGGGAAAAAGCAGCTGAGTTCTTAGTTAATTTCGCTTTGAAACTACTTGAAAAAGAGAAAATATCAAAAGAACCAGAGTTAATAGAGCTATTACGAAGTGATGAAAAATAAACCTAGTAGACTGGTCGCTTGCACCTAATGCATATGTATTTTCTAGTTCCATCATCTTGGAGGATCCACTTGCCTTTAATCAATGCCATGCACCGGCATAAGTCTCGACCTTCTTTCAGCTCTCGCTCCCGCTTTTGCCACTGGTCCTCGTCTCTGATTGCTCTACCAACTAAACCATACCTTAGGTTGCCGTCTAACATGGTATCGACCTCCCAAACGTTTGTTTGTTATGATTATATATTAACAGATAGTAGAGTAAAGATAAAGCAAGATACATATTTTTCCTTTTACGTGGAACACTAATCTCGGGTGATTGATATATGCCAATAGAAGTAATAATAATGCTTTTATTAACAGCACTATACTTTATTTTCATGTTTTTCTTTGGATATAAAGATGCTAAAAATAATAACAATGTATTTGGAAAAATAGCTGCTATGACACCGATTGAAAAAAGAATGTACTATGCTTTAAAAAAAGCCGGTTATGACCCCATTCCTCAGTACCCAATACGGGGTTACCGGCTTGATTTTGCAATTTTCAAGAATGGAATCAAGTTAGACGTTGAGTGTGATGGAAAGGATTTTCATTCATCGCCAGCCCAAAAGAAACATGATCGAAAAAGGACTCAGGTATTAAACAGGGCAGGCTGGAATGTTATTAGATTTTCGGGAAGCCAAATTTATAGGAATGTCCATAAATGCGTAGAAAGCATAAATAAAAAATTCGGGATACAATAAACACTTTGACATTATAAGGACTCTAGCAAACCGCTAGAGTCCTTTCCGTAGAGGGCTCCTAAAAAGCCATCCCCTTGCTTTTATTATAAAGCTATTCGTGCAAAATATTCAACATGCTAAAAATTACTAGACTGGGGAAAATAATTAAAAAGATATAAGGTGGTTAATAAAATGGAACTAAGAGAAAACGTTATTGTCCCCTTAGGCTATGGTAAATATGTTCGATCAGATAAAATTGTGGCTTTACAGCCTATAGAGGATGATAGAGGCCCTGGCCGTCGTACCTTCGTTTACGTTGAAGAATTAAAAAATCCCATTGTAGCTTCTAGAACTGAAACCTCAATCGTCGCAAACATTGCAGAGGTCCCCAGAGAGGTATTGGAGGCAACGGCTGCAATGGAGCTTCTACAAGATATACTTGATGATATACAGCAAATAGGCTCTATGCTTAGAGCAAGTATTAAAAAGGAAGCTGGGCTAGATATTAGTAAAATAGAGAAGAGGATAGAGGAGATATTAAAACATGAAATAGGAATGGAATTTAAGCAATAAAATCAAAATCAACTGCAAAAACCCTCCACCACCGGTAGAGGGTCAAGTGTTATTGTGTTACTGGTTCTTCACTATCTCCTTCACCTGTTGAAGAAAATAGCTTCTTTTTCCTTAATTCTCTAACAAAGCATATTTCTTCTATGCGAACGTGATGCGGACTAGGGGTAAGTACTAATAAATGATCAGGGAACACATCCGCTAACGTTCCTGCTAAGGTACAACAAGTAGTAGTAACTTCTACTCTAGAGTTAACCAACTCTCTCATGTGTTGCACAAAAATCGGGTCTTTGACAGTCATATAAATCACCCCCACAAGATTTTAATCTGAAGCACAATATAGTTTATGAAAATTTAATTCTCATTGCCCTCGGCATTAGGTGTAAATTACAAAAATATATAGGCCCTAGCTGTTTGCTAGGGCTCGTTTCGTTATCAACTTAACGAATCGGTCTTAATCACTAAAAAGAGGTAAAATATCTACCTCTAATTAGTTAAGTTTATTGAGTTGGTCTAGCACGTCAATGTAATAAAGTATCAGTTCTTGCAGCTCCAGCATCATGGACTAGCT
>JAWSUQ010000074.1:0-9990 GCA_033549265.1 Bacillota bacterium | reverse complement strand
TAGCACGGCCAAATCTAATTATACATTACTGTTTGCTTAAAATCAAATCATAGTTTTTCCCATTATATCATGGTGATCAAGTTAAAAAATAAAACCCAGGTTAATCTGGGTTAATTAAACTAATATGGCGGAGAGAGAGGGATTTGAACCCTCGAGACAGGTTAACCCCGCCTACTCGCTTTCCAGGCGAGCGCCTTCAACCACTCAGCCATCTCTCCATTAACTGCGCAAAGATTATTATACATATAATTTAGTGTTAATGCAAGTATTTTTAGATATTAAATATCAAGCAATTTTTGGAACATCTAGACACTGCTAACATTGTATTTCAACTCAAATATGTTCCTGGTGAAGTTTTGTAACTGGTTCGCTGCAATAAAAGCTTCTCTTAAGGCACAATATTGATTACTAGATAAGCGGTTTGGGTCAATATAATTCTCAGCTTCTTTGCCTAGCTCCGCCATTTCAAGCTTGTTCTTTAACCTAAACATTATCAGAGATTTGTATGCAGCATCTATATAGTCCCCGTCTTCTTCACTAAATACAACTTGCTTCGTTAGCTCATTTATTCGCTGCAAGGTACTAGCATCCTCTATTCCTTCCTTTAACGCCAGCGCCCTAATACAATTTATGACGTGATTGCAAGCATCTTCTTTAATATTGATGCTTGCTTTGTGTACTTTTTTCTTTTCAGTAATAGTCATCTTAAATATGTCTACGGGTACCTCCTTACTCAAATCCGCTGTTATAACATGCTGCAAAAAGCTACCTGGCTGCTGGAAGGCATTAATTCCAAATTGCTTAATATTGCTAGCTAGGCTTACTCGGCCGTAAATAGGTCTTAAGTCAAAAAAATCTTTAATAGCCGTGGCTTCTACTTCCACAGAATGATAAGAATTAGCCCACTCCTTAATTGTTTGGTACCACTGGCTAACAGACTTGCACCAGTAGCTACTGCCTTTTTTTTCTTGATCTTGTTTGCCTTCATAGCCTATTTCTATCAAGCTATTATTTATTTTTACTGTTAGTCTTTTAAAGTAATCAAATACTTCACTAGCCTCTTCTTTATCACTGTCTTCATATACAATCCCATTCCTTAGCTCCGCCTTAACCAGTTGCTCCTTGCGCCCACTGGAGCCCATTGCAAACCAAGCGTACGGTACAGGAGGCAGACCAAAACCCCCTTTTTCAAGCTCCTGTTCACATAGCTTGATAGCTTTACCGATAATCCGGTCATTAAATTCAGTTATTATTTCACAGATTTCTACAGGGTTGGCTTTGTCAGCAACTAAAGCTTTTAATAGGCTTATTACTTCTCCTCTAATCTTAGTTAGATTTTGCAAATCTACCTGTCTTTCAATCTCTTCTATGATATTAAAGGCGCTTAAATTTTTAAATTTAACCAAGTCACCTGTAGTTATTATCCCCAATAACTTTTTGTCTTCAGCAACTAAAACGTGCTTGCATTTATTTCTAATCATGCTAAGAAGGCCTTGATAATATAGAGTGTCTGGGCTCATAATCACCGGCTTGCCATTCATTACTTCTTTAGCTAGTGGCCAGGCTGTAGGAGGCTTATTATTATTGATGCACCCAGCTACAAGCTCCTTCTCTGTTATCAACCCTGCTAGTTCCCCTTGGTTATTCAATACGGCAACTGAACTGATGCTATGTTTCCTCATTAGTTCAGCTGCTCTAAAAACTGAGTCAGTAGTAGAACATGTAATTACTGGAGAAACCATAATTTCTCCAAATCTATTTCTAAACACTGTAGATCTCCGTTCCTCTATGCCGGAAATTTGGTTCAAAACAAGATCATTATAAAGAGTTCTCATTCTTTCTGATAGTATTTGATTAAAAAATTTTGCAAAGGCTGGATACTTTACGCACAAATTCTCAAAGGTTTCAAGATCAAGTATTAAACATGAAAGCTCTTTTACAGCCCTAACAGAGGCAGGATAAGTATTACCCGTTAGAAAAACAGTCTCTCCAAAAAAATCATGGGGCTTTCGCAGGGTATAGCCAATATTTTTATTATCGCTAGCAACAATAATCTCAGCTAGTCCCTGGTAGACTAGATATAATACCTGATGGGATTTTTCACCTTTGATAAAAACATGACTTCCTCTATCAAATTTTTTAAGTTTAAGCCGCGAGCAAGTCTGCATGAGTACTGCTTTCGGCAATTGATCAAATGGCGCTGTCTGCTGTAAAAAAGATAATATCTCCATATTAATATCACTCCCTTAGAAATTTGTGAAGATGACTTATTTAACAATATATTCTCTAGTTGAATATTATTTACTACTATTTTCAAAATTCTTAATATTTAGTAAAAAAATAAGAAGCCCTATGCCTTTTCCTAATTGGTCTCAGCTTATGGAGCTTCTCTTTTATTTTCTTTTGTTATTTTTACTTCCAGCATTCGATATAGTCTATGACATATTCTCGAACTGTTCTAGGCTTTCGCCCTAGGAGCTTTTCCGTTTCTAGAGTTACTTTTTTAGCCATTCCCATTCGGGTAGTTAAGTACAAACCTACCATTACATTTGCAAATTTTTTATCAATTCCCCGCTGAATCATAGTTCTCCTAAAGTGCAGTGGTGAAGGATTACTATATACTATGTTTCTGCCTAATATCTCAGTAAATATGCTTGCTACCTGAAAGTAGTCAATAGCATTTCCCCCTGTTAATGTATAGGCTTTGTTGTCATGGCCCTCTTCTATTAGTACCTTTGCTGCAATTTCACTAATATCTCTTGTGTCAATAAAGCTTACCTTCGCTTTTCCCGACGGAATAAATAATTGGTTTCTCTCTTTTATATCAAAGCAATGGGCCTGATTTAAGTTTTGCATAAAAAAGCTAGGTCTGAGAAAAGTATAAGGGATGCCCAAGCTTTTAATATATTTTTCAATTTTATAGTGGGGGGGAATTGGGTTACGTTCAATCCCCATTAGTGATAGGAATACAATCTGCTCAACTCCCACCTGCTTAGCATAGTCTAAGGTTGGCTTAAGCTGCTTCTGGAAGTCAGCTAATGCAGGAGGTCTGACTAAAAACAGTTTATTAGCTCCATCAAAAGCTTCCTTGTAAGTGGCTTGATTCAAAAAATCAAACTTTACATATTCTATATCACTGCCATAATCCTTTATAGCCTTATCTATATTCCTTACTGCCGCTTTATAGTCAATATTTGCCAGCTGTAAAAATTTCACTACCTCGCTACCAACGTTTCCCGTCATTCCAGTAATTAGTATTTTATTTTTCATTACATTTCTCCCCTCAGATTTTTAAAAAAATAGTTTGCACCACCTACGTAAGATTCTTAATAATCTTAGTTAGATAGTACTTAAGCTGTGCTATTTCATCGTCAGTGAATCCATCAACAGCTTGCTCCATTACTTTGTCCCCTAATTGATTTAACTCCACTATTAGATTTTTTGCTTTACCTGTAAGCTTTATGGCAAAGGATCTACGGTCCTTGGGATTCTCAAATTTTTCGAGCCAGTCTCCCTTTACTAGCCTCTCAATAATACCTGACATAGTAGGTCTATCTACATAGAGACGTTTAGCGACAGCTGCAGGAGACACTTTTTCTAAATCGTCCTGATATCTGTCTTGCATACTTAAATCCTTTATTACTGACCATTGAGCAGCAGTTAAACTAAATTCCTTCAGCTTATTATTGAATTCCCACTTAGTAACTCTAGCAGCCTTGCTTAGTAGATAACCGAGATTATTATTGACATCATCCTGCATTTATTTTCACCTCACATTGATTAATTAGTATGCTAACTATTAGTATACTAATAATTGCTTTTTTGTCAAGCTACATAATTAAGCCTACTTCTTAAATAACTTGGCATGAACCCAGGTATTTGTGAAACCACGGAAGCCTTTAGTTCTGACTAACTTCTTGATAGAAGAACAAAAGCCCTATCTACCATCTTCAGATGGACAGATAAGACTCAATTTTTATATTGCCAACCTTTATAATTCCTTTATCTTTGTGGATATCTTTTTTGAAATTTAGTGTCGGTGGTATTCCTCAGGTGTGTCAAAGTCTAACTCATCACCAAAATAATACATTAGCGCACCATTTGTGTTAGTTCCTTCTATGACCCCTATTAGCTCATTTAGGAAGTCCTCTAAACTGCTATCTCTCTTAACTTTAACTGATTGGATGTAAGGAGCATTTGCTTGATCTAATACTACATCCATATCAAAGTTTCTATTAACTAGAGCCACCAATCTCTTAATGACTTCTTCTACATCATTCAAAATTTTTCACCCTTTCACTTATAGTCTCTTCATTTACTAAGCTATAACTTATTTTACTCGTGTTTATAGTTTTTTTATTTACAGGGCTCCTTCTAAGTTCTGAACCGACTGCATTAGGTTATCCATTACTATGGCTCCAGTTATTCTGATTAAATCAAAATCCTTTTTTGTAACAGCTCTTTCTAAATCAATTATAGAAGCATCCAGCTCCTCCACCGTAGACTTAAAATCTTCTTTTTCTAACTCTTTAGTTAACTTATCGCTTTGCTCCTTAAGTTTGTCTAAGCTATCTTTAGCAGTTTGGTAGTCATTAGCTGCTGCCGCAAGGATTATAGTTCGTAAATAATACTTGCCGCTATAGGTTATTGGCAAGGATTTTTGGTCAAAGGATTTCATAAATTCAGGAAGATACTTTGTCAACAAATTTGCACTCAGCAGGGTATTAAAATAATTTTTATCTGTAATAAATGAAGTTAAGGCGTCAAGGGTTTCTTCAAAATCAGTAATAGCCTCTTCATTTGTATTATTTTCACGAAGCTGGGGCTCAAGTTTATTCCATTCATCATACAGTTTAGTTAAAGTCATTTTTACAGTCTCCCAAATTTTGTCAGGGTCACTAGGAGGCTGTTGTTCTTCCCCCTGCCCCTGGGACTGTCCCTTTGCCTCTTTTTTGAGAATTTCCTGCAATATAGTTTCCTCAAAAGTCATGTTTTCTTGCTGTCCTTGCTGTCCTTGCTGCCCTTGCTGCCCTTGCTGCCCTTGCTGCCCTTGCTGTCCTTGCTGTCCTTGCTGCCCTTGCTGCCCTTGCTGCCCTTGCTGCCCTTGCTGTCCTTGCTGCCCTTGCTGCCCTTGCTGCTCCTGTTGCTCCATTTTAAGTTTTTCCGCAACTGGCAGCATGTCTACTTGTCCTAGAATTTCTAATACCATGCTCTCTATTGCTTCTACTTCTGGTGGTAGTTCTTTTTTCTGTTCACTACTTTGCCCAGAATTCCCACCTCTTTGGCAGCCAACAATTAATAATAAAATAAGCACTACTACAATAAACAAGATATTTTTTTTATTCTTCATAAACTATCACCTCATATGATAGTATTTAACTTGTAGAGTGGAAGAATACGCTAGAGCTAAAAATTAACTGTTCTGAATTTATCATTCAAATCAACATTTTTCTTGACACCACTACTATTAACAGCTAAAGTCGTTTGTTGCTCCTGATCTTTAAATCTTTGGCTCTTGGACGCACCAATTAATTGCGATGTATAAATGCTGGTGTGGCCAGAGAAAAAATAGCTAATCATACATGCCATAAATAAATAAATGCCGGCTTCAGAGCCAAATAGCTCAATTCCCATAATAAAGCACGCCAATGGCGTGTTAGTGGCTGCAGCAAAAACAGCGATAAACCCTAAAGCCGCTAAAAAAGCAGGGGGAAGCTCAAGAAACGCCGATAATGCACTTCCTAAGGTTGAACCTACTACAAATAACGGAGTAACTTCTCCACCTTGAAATCCAGCCCCCAGAGTAATAGTGGTGAATATTATTTTTAAGAGAAAAGCAAAAGGTGAGACTGCTCCTTCAAAGGACTCCTTAATTAAAGGTAACCCAAGACCTATATAATCTCTTGTACCAACTACTCCAACAAGTGTAATAACTATAACTCCACCCACGAAGCTCCTAGCAAATGGATTTTGAAAGGTTGTGGAAAACCATGATTTAGACCAGTGGGACATTTTACTAAATAGCCTGCCCGCTAAGCCAAACAATATTGCTGCAAGCCCTACTTTTATTAACAGCAATAATGAAAAATCAGGAATATAGCCAATAGCATAGTGGCTGTGACCAATACCCCAGGCTGTAGTGACATAATCGCCCACAAAGCTTGCTACAAATGCAGGATATAACCCGTAATATTTTATAACGCCAAAGGCCACAACTTCTAGTCCGAAAATAGTTCCTGCTAAAGGAGTACCAAAAACAGAGCCGAATCCTGCACTTATTCCACTAATTAAGATGATCTTGCGTTCTGCTTCATTTAATTTAAAGCTTTTTCCCACATATTCAGCAAAACTACTGCTCATCTGTACTGCAGTACCTTCTCGCCCAGCTGATCCTCCAAAAAGATGGGTTATAATTGTCCCAAATAAAATTAACGGGGCCATTCTTAAAGGGATCTCTTCTTTCCCGCCTTGAATTTGCTCTATTATTAAATTATTGCCTTTTCCTGAATTAGCTCCATGTTTGGTATACAAATAACTGACCATTACCCCAGCTAATGGTAAAAGGTATAAAAGCTTAGGGTATGCTGTTCTGGTTTCAGTAGCCCAAGCAAGGCTTGTTAAAAAAAGTGCAGAGGCTGACCCCGCTAGGACCCCCACCACCGATGAGATTACAAGCCATTTCATCAAAAAAGTAATTGTATCTATTTGCAAGGAGTTGTTAACAAAGCTCCTAAGTTCTTCCTTTAATTTCACTACTACTCCTCCTTGTTAGACTGTCCTTAAAAATAGATAAACTCCTGCCAGTGATAACACCGACAGGAGTCATTAGCTTAACAATAAGCGGTTAAAGGCGAACTCCATCACCTATTTGAATAATTTTATTATATAGAGGTAATTACTATACGTCAATTGTTTTTTTAATACTTATTACAGGTTTTCTTGTTATTTACTCTTCTTCAATTCCTGCAATTACTCTGGCAAGTTTTTTCTTTTGGTTCATATCCGCTTGTCTAGCTATCATTATTCTCTGAGCTTGCGGTGAACCGGCGCCGTGCATAGACTCTGTACGATAGCCAACTGCTGCAGCTCCTAAAGTAATATTTTCAATAAGCCTTAACATTCTCATCCTAAACACAATTGGTATACCAGAGGCTCCAGCCAAGTATTTTTCAATATATTTGCCTATTTCTGGATGCCGCAGATCCTGCTCTGATGGCATTGTCACCATCAGTCCTCCTGCAATATCCTCTGCCAGCCTAGCTATCTCGTAGGGAAATCTAGTAACATTTTGCTTACAGACATTAGCTAACAAGAGATCAATCAAATAAGTACCTGAAGCAGTAGCATTCCCTTGAGAAGAGCAAGCGATACCACAGGAATAAAGGGTTTCGTTTAAGTGCACCATCTCAATCAATTTGTCTTTAATATGAGAGGCATTGGCAGCACCATTATATTCTGCAATTTGAGCTGCAGCCCCGATGAGTACATCCCCTACCCCTACTTTGCAGCCACCATAGCTTTGGCGATGATAACCGGCAAATCGCTCTACTAATATGCCAGCGAATGCGTATTCTCCGCACATAAAAACCCGCTCCCAAGGGATAAATACATTTTCAAAAACTATCATGGCCTCATGTCCGCCGTAGCGGCAATTGCCTACATCAATTGTTCCTTTTTCCTGCTTGCGAGTATCACAGGACTGGCGTCCATAAATATAGGTAATCCCCTTAGTATCACTTGGTGTGGCAAAGCAAACAGCATAATCTTTATCTTCTGCTCCTAGGGCTATGGTAGGCATAACTAAAATCTCATGGGAGCAAAGAGCCCCAGTCTGATGTATTTTGGCTCCCCGGACAACAATGCCTTCATCATTTGTTTCTACCACTCTTAAATACATATCTGGGTCTTCCTGTTGGTAAGGTTTTTTGGAGCGATCTCCCTTAGGATCAGTCATAGCCCCATCCACAACTAAGTCCTGCTCCTGAACCCATAAGAGGAATTTGCGAAATCTCTCATTATAATTTGTCCTTAGTTCATCGTCCATTTCCTTGGTAGCGCTATCTACCGCATTAAAAGCATCAAAACCAACACACCTTTGAAAGCAGGAGGCGGTTTTTTGCCCTAACAAGCGCTGCATTTTAACCTTGTTTATTAAATCCTCCGTGCTTTGATGCAAATGGGTAAACCGATTAATCTTGGCACCAGTCAAGCTAGAGGTTGTAGTCATTAAATCCTGGTACTGAGGATCCTGAGCCAGCTCGTATGTCTTTGCAACTGAATTGATTGAAGGTCTAATTATGGGATTATCTACAACGTTCTCCACTAGCTCTCCGAACATATATAATTTGTAGTTTAACTTCCTCAGGCTCTCAATATATTCTTTTGGTGATAACATTTCCTCAAACCTCCCTATACTTATTAAATCTAAAAAGCCACTATTTTTTAGAAAAGCTTCTGCCTTTACCTAATTAAACCCTTTATTTCCAGTGCAAAAATTATGAATATTGCAAAATATATGCAAAATTATTTAATCTTTACTGTAAGTAAAACAAGTATAGAACATATATCTAAAGACACAATAATAGTGTAAAAACTGATTTAAACCCACCTAATTGTTAGCGTCATGTTGTTCCACAATGAAGTCAATTTAACCTGACATAACTTGGCGTAAGTCTCCCACTGAATTAAAAATTGCTTCAATTTCTTGAAACTATCTTAAAACTATGAGAAAGGGTGAAAAATATGGAGAAAGAACAGCACCGGAATAAAGCTGCTATTCAAGAGCACAGCAAGAATGAACAATTAGCTGCTTTTCGAGCTGAGCACGATGGGGAAAAGCTTACGACAAATCAGGGAGTTCGTGTTTCCCATACCGATGACTCCCTGAAGGCTGGTTCCCGGGGTCCAACTCTAATGGAGGACTTTCATTTCCGTGAAAAATTAACTCATTTTGATCATGAACGAATTCCTGAGCGGGTAGTTCATGCTCGGGGTTTTGGTGCCCATGGCTATTTTCAGGTATATGAGCCAATGACTGAATATACCAAGGCTAAATTTCTACAGGACCCATCAGTCAAGACTCCAGTATTTGTGCGATTTTCCACTGTAGTAGGTTCAAAAGGCTCCGCCGATACAGTGCGGGATGTCAGGGGATTTGCCACAAAGTTTTATACTGAAGATGGTAATTATGATCTAGTGGCTAATAACATTCCCATCTTTTTTATCCAAGACGCCATTAAGTTCCCAGACGTTGTTCATTCTATTAAACCCGAGCCTCATAATGACATTCCTCAGGCTTCTGCTGCCCATGATACCTTTTGGGATTTTGTTGTGAGCTTGCCAGAAATCACCCACATGATTATGTGGCTCCTTTCTGACAGAGCGATTCCCCGAAGCTTCAGAATGATGGAAGGATTTGGTGTCAACACCTTCAGGCTGGTGAATGAAAAGGGCAAG
Organism: Bacillota bacterium; assembly: GCA_033549265.1. GTDB lineage: Bacteria > Bacillota > Desulfitisporia > Desulfitisporales > JAWSUQ01 > JAWSUQ01. The sequence goes on along the minus strand of JAWSUQ010000074.1, from coordinate 534 downwards.
GCACGATTTGTGAAGTTCCATTGGAAGCCAAAGCTAGGTGTCCACTCTTTAGTGTGGGATGAAGCTCAAAAGCTAGCTGGTAAGGACCCTGACTATCATCGCCGCGATTTATGGGATGCTATTAGTATGGGTAACTACCCTGAATTTGAGCTAGGGGTTCAGGTGATCGAGGAAGAAGAAGAGTTCAAATTTGACTTTGACATTTTAGACCCAACTAAATTCTGGCCTGAAGAGCAGGTGCCAGTTAAGCTAATTGGCAAGATGACCTTGAACCGCAATGTAGATAATTTCTTTGCAGAAACTGAACAGGTTGCATTCCATCCAGGTCATGTAGTACCAGGAATAGACTTTACTAATGATCCCCTATTACAAGGTAGATTGTTCTCCTATTTAGATACCCAGTTGATAAGATTGGGAGGACCAAATTTTCACGAAATACCTATTAATCGCCCAATAGCTCCTGTCCATAACAATCAGCGGCAAGGATATCATCGTATGACTATTGATCGTGGTGTGGTTGATTATTTTCCTAAC
>JAWSUQ010000073.1:7224-10017 GCA_033549265.1 Bacillota bacterium | reverse complement strand
CACCAACTACTTCCATGGTTTCATCTATTGCCAAAATCCTTTTAATATTTTTTCTGGTCTCTTCCACGTCGTCAACTATCATAACCTTAATTGTATCCATTCTCTTCACTCCCTACTTTCTGAGGGTTAGTTGTTCTGAATAAAGGTTTCTAATTTAGCCTGAGGCACCCAAGGAATTTCTTTATCTACAGGGGATCTAAGCAGTAATCGCAAGCTACCTTGTTCTGATGCCAACACTAGCTTCGGTGCTTCAGTAGGCTTCACTTCTAGTGTTAAGGTTTTCCTTTCTAAATCAGCAGGTGCACTACCGGTCTTCCTTTCCAGAGTATTATCAGCTGCTAATACAAGAATATTTTGCAGCACAAACGTAGATATTGTTTGATTATCTTCAATCGTTACTATAATATCTACTGAATCCCCAGGCTTCACTAAGCCAGATAACCCTGAGACAACGTTTATTGGAATTGTGAGGGCCCGATAGCCTTCCTTTATCTGATATGATAACCCATCTTCAAATTGATTTTGCTTTACCAATTTACCCTCTAGCAACTGCTCATCGGCTATTAAGATAGACTTGGTGATAGCACCGTCAATTTCCTCTGGATTGGTTACTGCGTTGGGGTGAACATAGTCAACAGGTATCTCTTTATACTGAAACATATCTCTTGTTAGCTTGGTGTTAGCTTTAATATCCTGTTTAGGAACTATAATTTGGGCATAGACGGTATTATCCAGGTTTTTTTCTATGCTGTTAATATACCAATACACTCCAAACGCTGCCAACAAACCAAAGATCACAGCTGAGAAAAGCATAATTTTATTTGCTTTCATAACTAGTCGTCATCCTTTCATCTTCTTCTGTCTCTATTCTATAAGCTTTACACCCATGGCTCCATAGTCACTAATAGCTCCAACCCCTATTTCACCTGGTATTACCACTCGAATAAACCTACCTAAGATTTCACCGTTTTGCGGTGCTTTTTCAACATAGAATGCAGCAAAGCCAATTACCTTAATATTCTTAAGCTTGTTGGATTCCCATTCATAAGCTTCATAAACAGGGATTATCAATACCTTGGGGCAGCCTGGGGCCGGCTTATAAGCAGTACAGGTAATCCCATGAGTACACTGGTCCATTCTCCAGTTAAGGCCCTTTTTTACAGGTCCATTCATATTTCCAGATTCAATGGGAAGAACATCTCCTACTCTAACCATTTGGTCATAACCATACTTTGTAACTTCTGTGAAGTTACTGGCACCACCACCACCTAGGGCTAGGGCACCAAAGCTCCCTGTAGTATCCGATCCATCTCCAGTTTTAAGCAGATATTCCTGGTAAAGCACCACATGCTGTTCAAGTATGCCAAAAGGTACTATCCCTTTATACCCCACTATTGCACCTACACCTGCCTTACTGGATGCCGCAACAGTTGAGGTTTCAGACCATCCTAATGCCTTTGCAAAGAAGAGGTTTACATCCTCTGTCAACCTTGCTTCAATTTTCATGTTGTCACTTGAAAAGTTTATCTCATAATTGTGATCAACGTTATTATAAGCTAAGTATTTTTCCGCCTCCATTCTGGCTTCGGCAGAATCTCCTGGAAGTTCCTGAGCTCCTGCTAACACAGCTGCATCTGCGCTGTTCATCAACTTTTGTTTAGTAAGATATAATAGCCCAACATCAGTAACCAATGCTACAAACCCAAGAAAAGCAGCCATTCCCATGGCCACAATGACTATAACAGCTCCTTTTTCGTCTGCTCTAAATTGCTTAAACAGTTTCACCTTAGCTTCCTCCTGCTCATTCTAGCCTCATGACAGTACTGCCGCTGATAGGATAGGGATTCTGAATAAAGCTACCTACAAAAGGAGTATAAAGAGGAATATCATAATCTACCGTTACTACAATAGAAGCACCTCGTTCTCTATAGGTAGTACTTGGGGAAATGGTAACAGTCAAATAATCTTGGTTCAAGGTTCCTGCTGCGTTTTTAACATTTTCTGTAATTTCAATATCTGTAGCTCCTACTATGCCTAATCTTGCCCCTTCCCTAGAAGCATGATTTACAGCTAAGTAAGCGTTAAAGACTCTGCCAAACTCTATAATGCCAAACAAAATCATTAATAGGATAGGCAGTATTAGTGCTAATTCTGCCAGAGCCTGACCACCTTCTTTTTTCCGCATCTGATGTATTTTGATAAGCATTGTTGGTCACCTCATTAATAATGTAAATAAAGTACCACCTACAATTGCTATTCCATAAGGAAAGGTATTGCTAATGGCGGTTTCCTCTAGGTTTCCCATGGTGTTTAATTTAAACTTTGTTAAAAAGCCCACATATATAGCTACGCCAATTCTTTTTATAGTTTTAGCCAGTGCTTTGTAGTAAATAAGGTATCCTAATGCCAACAACCCACCCATTAAAGCGGTAAATAGAAAAGCCTGCCAAACAAAATATGATCCCATTAAAGCACCTACTGTACCTAGCAGCTTTACATCCCCTGCTCCTAAGCCACCAAGGGCGTAGGGGATAAACAACAATCCTATTCCTAGTAGCAGGCCTTGCCCGCTCTCCACCAACCCTGGCAAGCCAGCTGTATATCCATGATAACCTAAACCAAAAACAACTCCTGGCATTAGTGACCAATTGTATATTTTTCGCCATTTTACATCGGTTACAAAGGCAATGGCTAGGATAATCATCAATATCCATTGAGTCAACGCAATTTTCATTAGCACATTATACACTCCTTAGTTATGCAACGACCCTACTGAACATATGGGCTAGTAGG
>JAWSUQ010000073.1:0-7214 GCA_033549265.1 Bacillota bacterium | reverse complement strand
GGGTCGTCTAATACTTTATTGTGTCGTTGTAGCTGGTTCTAGGGTTGTTGTAGAAGTACCCTCAAGCGTTCTTCCAATTCCTTCAAAAATACCGAAGAGTTCGCCCCCAAGAAATACGAGCGCCCCTATTGCAACCACCGATACTAATGCTAGAATCAAACCATACTCCGTCATACCCTGACCGCTTTCATCATTCCAAAGTCTTTTTACTTGCTTTAACATTTAAAGCACCTCCTGTTTTTTTTAGAATTAATTTTTATAATTGCATGTCTGTTAACCTTTAACTTGTTTTTATTATATAGCCTTCACCTAATAAATGGTATCAGTCGATGGTCTCAACTTAACAGGGCTCAAGTCCCATTTATATTTGAGCCTCTAATCAGGGGTCTGGACGTTAAAAAACCAACCAGTATTGTGCCCGGTTGGTTTTTATGTGGGAAAAGAGGTTTTCTATCACGCTTGATCTAAAACTTCCTTAACAAAGATACTAGGATATTTAACTAAATCTATTTCGTGAAACTTCCGCAGTACTCCTCCAGTTTTATCTGTTACCAGCTTTACTACAGGACGGGCTGGAAAAGACTTGTTCACATCCACTACCACACCCCGTTCACCGGTGTTTAACTTAACTAAACTACCAATTGGATATATAGCTATATGAGCTAAAAAGTTTTGCACTACCTCTGGATCAAATTGAATTCCACTGTTAGCCTGGATAAACTCCACCGCCTCGTAAGGCTGCAGCCTACTTCGATAAGGCCTGTCACTAACTAATGCATCAAAAACATCTGCCACCGCAACTATTCTTGCAAAAAGGTGAATTTTTGTACTTTCTAAACCTCTAGGATAGCCAGTGCCATCCCATTTTTCGTGATGCTGCAGTGCACAATGGGAGGCTAACAGGTTCAGTTCTCGGTATTTCCGCAGTTCATCAAACCCCAGCATTGGATGCTGTTTAACAGCTTCCATTTCCTCTAGCGAAAGACTATCCATCTTTACTAGCAGCTTTGGGTCTAATTTTCCCATACCCAAATCGTGCAAAAACGCCCCTAGACCTAAGTGCTTTAATTCAATTTGATTAAATCCCATGGATTTACCACACATTATTGCTAATACTGAAACGTTTACTGAGTGGCCAAACAAATAATTGTCATGAGTTCTAGCATCTATCAGATTAATTAGTCCTCTAGCTGTTAAGATATCATCAATAATCTTATCTACAGCAGCTTGGACATCCTTTAGTTCAAATTTTCCCCCTTGAATTACCTTGCTCATCAAATTTCGAGTAATTTGCTGAGCATTAATACGAGTTCGGTCATCAATAACATCCTCAACCTCAATGTCCTTGATGTATTCATCCTCCACATAAATAAAAGGTACCTTCATATCTATCAATTTATCAATATAACTCTCTTTAAGTTGGGTACCCTTGGACAATAATACCCGCCCGTCTTCCCCATAGATTGGCTTAGCCAAAACGACACCATGGGTAACTTTATCAAGCGAGACTGGACGCATTATTATACCCCTCCCCTCTTATTCTTCACACAATACCGAATTAAGAACTTGCTTCAACTATTATGCTCTATATACTGTATTTGTGCTAATTCAAAAGCATGCTTGTCATTGGCTAGTATCTTGTCAAGATGTCTTAATGCTTTTCTGCCATCTGCTTGAGATTCTAATTGCAGTACATATTGAGAACATTCCGGTTGGTCTTTGGCAAGTTTTTTCAAAAAAATATTCTTTTCCTTGGCCGTGATGGCGTATACAGGCCAAGAAATTTTACCATCCTGTTGCAGCCTCAGTAAAATACTTAATGTCTCATCATCAGAACCAAAATCTACAAAAATGATATTCCAGCTGTTTCTATCTATCCTATTCTCATTCTTCAGTAAATAGTAGGATAAACCTTCGATAATTTCTGCTTGATTCTTTAATAGTACGATTAGGTTTTTTTCTATTTGCTTTTGATAGCTAAACCAAAGGCGTCTTCCCACCACTAACAACCAATAAATAAAAATAAACAAAAAGGTAATCTTAATAATCTCTTGATCTATCACCATAGCTACCCCTTTCTATGTTTCTACCACAATATATGAAAGAGTAGCTATAGTTGTGAGTACCTTACTATACTTGTACTAGCTTTGCTTTAATGGCGCATAGGGCAGCCTGAGTTCGATCATCCACCTTAAGCTTACGAAAAATATTTGTAATATGGTTTTTAACAGTTTTTTCGCTGATAAATAATTCATCTCCAATCTGCTTATTTGTAAAGCCTGCTGCAATAAGCTTTAATACTTGGATTTCTCGATCAGTTAACTCCTCCACCTTATCTTTTTGTTCCTTTTGTCCAGCTAGACGATTAAACTCTAAAAGGAGCTTGGTGGTAATTAACGGATCAATAACTGACTCACCTTTAGCAACTTTAAGGATAGTTTCTATTAAAATATCAGGGTTGACATCCTTTAAAATATAACCTGAGACACCTGCCCGTACTAGCTCGTAAAGATATTCCTCATCCTGATGCACAGTTAATGCAATTATACCCACATTTGGCATTTCCTTTTTAATAACTTGAGTAGCTACAATACCGTTTGTTCCTGGCATGTTGATATCCATAAGCACTACTTGAGGGCGCAGCTTCCGAACTAGATTAATGGCTCCCTGTCCATCACCTGCTTCATCAACAACTTCTATGGCTGGCTCCAGTTCCAGAATTTTCCTCAACCCTTGTCTGATAAGCATATGATCATCTGCTATTAATACCTTAACTTGCTTCATTTCTCCACCCCCTAGTCCTTTATGGGAATTACTACTTTTATTTCCGTTCCCTTCTTAATTTTAGAGCTCATTTTAATTTCTCCCTCTAGTAGTTCGATCCGCTCCCGCATGCTTACTAAACCATAGTTTTCTCTATCTACATCCCTCAGGGTCTGATCAAGGTCAAAGCCTTTTCCATCATCTTTAATAATTAGATTTACTTTTGTTTTAGTAAATTCTAAATTAACATGAACTTGTGAAGCTTCTGCGTGCTTCTTGATATTTGTCAGTGCTTCTTGCACAGTACGGAAAATAGCCACCTCTATCGATGAGGAAAACCGTTGCTCTTGACCTCGAAAATGAAACTCAGTATATATACGATACTTTTCTTGAAAATCGGACAAATATCTCTTTAAAGTTGGCACAACTCCTAAATCATCTAATGCCATAGGCCTTAGATCAAAGATTACCTTCCGCAAATCCTGGAGGCTCTCCCTAATAAGTCTCTTCAACTCCTGTAACTCCTCAGCAACCTTTTCTGGCTTTACTGCCAGCATCCGTTCACACACCTCAGCCCGCATAACTATATTGGCCATAGCTTGGGCAGGGCCATCGTGGATTTCCCGAGCAACCCGCTTTCGTTCTTCTTCTTGAGCCTGAATAATTTTAAAGCCCATCTGTTGTAGCTGCTGTACACCCTCAATCTTATCACTTATCCCCTGGAGGTTATTACCTAATAGCTTCAGTACCAAACCTACCTGAGAAACTAACCCCTCAGCTTTTTCCACCATTTCATTTAGCTTTTTTAGAGAACGCTCCAGTTCATTTCTCTTCTCCCGAATATGCTTTTCCTGTTCTCGCTTTATAGACAGTTCTACTTGAAAATTATTAGCTGTATCGTATGCTTCTTTAATATCCTGCTCGGTATACTTTTCAAATGCACGGCTTACTTCCATCAATCGGTGCCGAGACCGCCTCTCTAAGTTTTCAAGGTTGTCCACTTCTTTTATAATGCTGACTACCTGTTCTTGCAATTCGCGCACCTCTCGCTGAACCCGTTCATACTCCTGTCTAGCCTGCTCAGCAATATCAAATATTTGTTCTTTTCCTTTTTCAATTGCCTCGATAGTTTGCTTAATTATATTATCAAGTATTTTAATATCATCAAAGTTGCTAAAGCTTTGTTTATTTGCAGTAGGGCCTTCCACCAATAACACCTCATCACTTTAATCAATTTTGTGTTGGGCCAATTTCAATCCAATAAAGATATACATTTCTACACCAGAAGAATAAATCCTGCTAGAAAACAAACAATATAGCTAGTAAGTCCTATTATCTAAAAGGGGGATTTTGGAATGACTCAAAAATATTGTGTGAGATGTGGACAGGACCTCCAGTTAGCCGATTGGAGCCCTGATTATAGTCAAGGAGTGCGAAGCTCAAAAGGAGATTTGTGCGGCTATTGCGCTGCTAGTTTAACTACTGAGGAGTCCAGCTACTGGGACTAGCTTTCCTTCCTATATCTATTAGAGCCTAAGAACCAGCTATGCCTTAGCTTAGACTAGAACTTCGGCTTAACATTTTCTAATAACTTGTGCAGTAAAATTTAAAACTGGCTTACGCTCAAACAGTTAAACTTTTTTTACAGCACTTCATTGAAGAAAATGTAATAGCCTTCGTAAAAGTTACAGCTAAGGCATAGCTATTCTTTGCATATTTAAAGAATAAAAGCTAAGTTGCGTAGTATTTTATTAAACAGCAGTTAGCTTAAATCTAAAGGATATCACTCTTGTCTTTAGATACCTAATTCTTTTCTTACCGCTTCCAACGTCTTCTGTAGCTCCGCATTAGTTTCAGCCTCACCATAGATGCGGAATAGGGGTTCAGTACCGGAGGGTCTGATCAATACCCAGTTGCCATCAACCATCACTAGCTTCAAGCCATCTAGGGTAATAAAATCCGCTACCCCTTTGTCACCTATAGTTTTTGGCCTCCATTCCTTCAGTTGCTCCAAAACACGGGTCTTCTCTGCCACAGTACAGCGGATATCTAGTCGTTTATTGACAAGGGTACCATATTTTTTTTGAATATTAGCCCATAATTCTTGCAAATTAGTTCTTTCTTTTGCTATTAGCTCTACCATAAGCAGACAGGCCAAGATACCATCCTTTTCCGGCAAATGACCGATAATACTTAGCCCACCGCTTTCTTCTCCACCAATAATACATTCCTTTTCCAAGAGATTTTTGCCAATATATTTAAAGCCTACTGGTGTTTCTAATAGCTCCAAGCCGTAATCATTAGCTATTCTACTTAGCATTTGAGTAGTAGATACGGCTTTTGTCACAGGCCCCCGCAGGCCTTTTTTCAATAAATGCATTAATAGCAAAGCTAGTACCTGATTGGCGCTAATATAGGCGCCATCCCTATCGATTATCCCAAATCTATCGGCATCCCCATCTAAGGCTAGTCCTAGATCGATCTCTGGCTCCTTGACCAGTTCAATCAGCTCCTGCAGCACCTCCTGGCTAGGCTCCGGCATTTTGCCGCCAAATAGTGGATCCCGGTAATTGTGAATTGCCTTAACGTTACAATTGAGCCTGGCTAGCAGTTGGTCTAAATAATCTGCTCCGGCGCCAAACATAGGGTCTACTGCCACCTTCAACCCCGCTGCTTTAATAGCTTCTACATCTACTAAGGAGATTAGATGTTGCAGGTAATCCTCCTTGGGGTCAATGTCAATTATGGCACCGCTGGCTTGCCCCTCCTCAAACAGCAGGGCGTTGATGTCTCCGCCTGCCTCCACCTGCTGCAGCTCCTCTTCAATAAGCGAGGTAACCTCCGGTAATGCCGGGCCTCCATAGTAGGGAATAAATTTAACGCCATTATAGGTGGGGGGGTTGTGACTGGCAGTAAACATCAGTGCTCCCTTGGCTTTTTCTGCTACTACAGCAAAAGCAGTTACTGGGGTAGGCATTGCTTTTTGGTTAAAGTAAACCTTAATGCCATTGCCCAACATTATTTCCGCTGCCTTTTTAGCAAATTCCGGTGATAGAAAACGGTTGTCATAGCCAATGACAATACCCTCTCCCGGCACCTCTGCAGTTTTTAAATAGTTGGCAATTGCCTGCACTACTATTTCTACATTACTAAAGGTAAATTGGTGAGCCATAATAGCTCGCCAACCATCTGTTCCAAACTTTATTGTCATTATTCCACTCCCCTTAATTTTTTTCCGTACCTTGGCTAAATGTATCACTAATATCTGTAGGTGTTTCTATCTGATCCCGCTTTAAATCAAAATAGAGCTTCCCATCGGTGGCCATATAAGCTAACACTACCTCCTCCAGTTCTACTATCCCGCGGGCAGCTAGCTCCTGCCGAAGCCATTCCTCAGTTAAGTAGTTCTGTACCAAATTTTCCTTTACAATCTCTCCATCGATGATTAATTCGCTGCCAATACCCTGGTATCCAGTAGTAAGATTTAAATCATTAGGAGTTACAGGCTGATACTGGGATTTTAGCTGAACGCTTAGCTTGCCATCGGGCTCCAGTAAAGCAAACTCCACCCGGCTGATATCAAAGGCATCTTTAGTTCTTAGCTGCTGAAGCAGTTCATCTAGGTTATACCGCATTTTCTTCATATTTTGTTCGAGAATCTTGCCGTTATGAATAATCACTGTTGGTTCTCCATCAAGTAACTTCCGCAGTGGTCGGCTTACCACACTTACGTATTGGGCTATTAAGGTTAGACTCACGAAGAAGAGGAGACTAACAAAATTGTGGGAGGTCCGTATATCCAGGCTAGTGGCTAAGGTACCAGCAATAGAGCCAATAGTAATACCATTAACATACTCAAAAAAAGTCAACTGTCCCACCTGTTGTTTTCCTAATAGTCTAGCAAAAATCAGCAAAGCAAAAAAAGCTAATAAGGTCTGTAATAAAATTTCAATATAAGGCATTTCTCACTTTCCTCTCTCTATTATTAGCCCCAAACCTTTTAATATGTGTCCTTGGCCAGCCTTTTTAGCTTTGCCTCAATATCTGGAGTTAACTGTCCCTCTTGCAGGCGCCAACGCCAATTGCCGCCTACTGTACCCGGATAGTTCATCCTAGCCTCAGTCCCCAAAGCCAAAATATCCTGCAGTGGAATAATCACCTTTTCACAGCTAGATTGATAAGCTATCTTTATAAACCGCCAGCTTAATTCCTCATCACTTAGGCTAGGAGTTATCTGAAAATACTTTTCTGCTAATCTTACCACAGGGTGGTTTGTCTTCACTGCTTTTTTGTACCAGCCTACCGTAGTATCATTATCATGAGTTCCTGTATACATAACGGTATTTTTTTCATTAAGAGATACAAATAAGTCCTTAACGCCCCCCTCAAAGATAAAATGGAGCACCTTCATCCCAGGCAGTCCAAATTGCTCCTTAAGAGCCACCACCTCA
>JAWSUQ010000072.1:0-10029 GCA_033549265.1 Bacillota bacterium | reverse complement strand
ATACAGTTGATGAACAGATTTACCATCGCTGTCCAACAGTTATTGTCAGCACTGCGGCAAGCTGACCCTTGAGAACTAGCTCATATACTTCCTTTTGTTTGTTGTCGGGGTCACCAAAAATAAAATTTCGAGTCATGTCGGAACAATAGCCCTGGTATACACAACCAAAGTCTACTGTCACTAACTCTCCAGCCTTAATCTGCTTATGAGTGGCCACTCCATGAGGCATAGCACCTCTTTTTCCTGAGGCAACAATATAATCAAAGGATGGACCACTAGCCCCTCTTGTTCGCATATAGTACTCTAATTCAACAGCTACTTCTCTCTCTGTAATTCCAGCCTTTATCTGCTTCATTACATGCTGAAATGCTTCATCTGTCAGTTCCACAGCCTTCTTAATAGTCTGTAGCTCTTCCTGATCCTTGATGAGCCTAAGTTCAGCAATAATTTCACCAGCAGGCTGCCAGTTAATAGCATGCTCCAAGCATTCCTCTTTAAATTTTATAAACTCGGCATAGGTCCAGAAGTTTTCTTCAAAACCAATCTTTTTTACATCATTGCATTTTCCGAAGAGCTCTTTGAGACTGGCAAATATACTTTTTGTTGCTGGGAATAAAGTATATTGACTAGCTTGCTCTTCAGCTTGATTGAAATAACGAAAATCTGTAATAAGGTATTGCTCAGTTAAGGTAATAAACAGCATGCCAGCACTGCCGGTAAAGCCACTCAGGTAAAACCTGTTTTCAGCTTTCCAAACTAGTAACCCCTCTAAGCCTTTAGTTGCCATAGCCGCTCTAATCTTTTCTAAACGATTACTCATTAAGTAAACCTTCTTTATATAAGATTGAATTTAAAGCCAACAGATAACTGTGGTAACCAAACCCGCTTATTTGACCTGTGCATACAGGGGCAATTACTGACTGATGTCTAAAGCTCTCTCGAGCATGAATGTTTGACAGATGAACCTCAACGGATGGTATCTCAACGCTTTTCAAGGCATCTCGTAGGGCATAGCTATAATGAGTAAGTGCTCCAGCATTTATAATAATATAGTCCACTTTATCAACAAAAGCCTGATGAATAGCGTCAATCAAATCACCTTCGTGATTAGACTGCAGGAAGTTAATATCAAATTGATGCCCTTTGGCGGCTTTAACCAGCATCTGGTTTATTTCTGATAAGGTTATGGCACCGTAGTGCTGAGGCTCCCGTTGACCAAGCATATTTATATTAGGTCCGTTTAAGACTAATATTTTTTTACCCATTATTTTCCCCCTCCATATCCAACAGCATTTTACCACATTTTACTGCAATTTGTACACTTCTTTTTGTCTAACCGCTGATTGTCATTTGAGAAATTCGAATAGTGGGGGAACCCTTTCCTACAAAAAACGTCAAATCATCTCCTACACAGTCTACTGACTTTAATAAGTCAATAATATTGCCAGCTATAGCAACCCCTCTAACAGGCTTGGTGAATTGCCCGTTTTCGATCCAAATCCCAGCTGCTCCGAGAGAAAAATCACCGGAAATTGGGTTAGCAGTATGCATCCCCATTACTTCAGTAATATAAAAGCCTTTTGCAATCTCACCTATGAGCTTATCTCGTGTTGTCTGTCCTTTATCAATATAGAAATTTGTTGTTCCTACTTCAGGTGTTGTTTTGAAGCTGCTTCTAGTGGCATTTCCTGTTGATTTTTGGTTCATTTTTAGCCCAGTGTAAGTATTATGTAAAAAGCCCTGCAGCACTCCATCCTTTACCAGTAATGTTTTAGAAGTAGCTATTCCCTCTCCGTCAAAGGGAGCTGTCATAATGCCACCGGGTTTAGCGCCATCATCAATAACGTTGACTTCAGTAGCTGCTATTTGATTCCCTGCTTTGTCAGCAAATAATGATTTTCCCTTTATAACTGCTTCCCCTGTTAAGGCTGGAGCAATTAATCCTAAGAAGTTTGTTGCGATATAAGGATCTAGTACTATACTAGCCTTTTGAGTATTAATCGTGGTTGCTCCCAACATTTGTACTGCTTTCTGGGCTGCTTCAACACCAATCTTGTTTGGGTCCAAATCATCGTATTTTAGGCTATATTGAACGCCAAAGCCAGTTTGAGTATCTCCATCCTCTTCCGCTAATAAGTAAGCGTACCCACCGCAGTATGAGCCATGATAGGATGATAAAAAGCCTGTAGAATTAGCTAAATAAACCGAATACTTTGCTTCCTGATAGCTAGAAGTTCTGATATTGTTAACCCTTTTATCAAAGCCTTTAGCCGCTAATTCCATTTCCTTGGCAAAGTTGATTTTATCTTCAACCGGTACCGTGCTTAGCTTTTCATCCACTAAATCAAGCACAGGCAGCTGACCCTGTTCAGAGGGAAGAATATTGTATTCATTGGGCTAGTTATTCGCCCGTTAGCCACTGCTAGCTTTACTGTTTCTTCTAGCTTAGCTAAATCAAAATCAGTTGAATAGGCAAAACCAATGCTCCCGCTATTCAATACTCTGATGCCAATACCTCTATCCTCAGAAACTTTCATAGTCTCAACCTGCTGCTTATTGACTTCAATTTCCATCTCATTAGTCATATTTATATAGACCTCAGCCTGCTGTGCACCTAATTTTATTGCTTTATCCACTAAATGCTGAGCTAAGTCTAAATAGTCAGTTTTACTCATATGAGCACCTCCGCATCTCTTTATCACATTATATCTTAGTATAATTCAAGCTAATCTAGAATATTCCTGCAATTATAACAAGGTAAATCCAACTCACCAATCTGAACAATCAAAAAAAACACAAAATTTATATTATTTCTACTTTCTTGTTTGTGATAGACAGTACAATCCTTATGTATTATAATCCATCTTAGATATTATATTTGTCGTTGAAAGTCGCACTAATAAATTCATTAATGGAAAGGGCTGTTACTATGAACTTATTTACACCTGGAGAAATTACAAAAAATGCTGTTGAGATTGGAGTAAAAAAAGCAAATTTGCCGCTAAATAATATGCTTATTTTAGCAATCTTAGCTGGTGCATACATTGCATTTGCTGCTGAAGTATCTACCATGATCACTCATGATGCCTCTTCTTTCTTAGGTGCAGGCGTTGCAAGGTTATTATCTGGAGCAATTTTCAGTGTAGGTCTAATGCTAGTTGTTATCTGTGGAGCTGAACTGTTTACAGGGAATTGTTTGCTAATAATTGGCGTCTTAGAAGGAAAAATTACTTCCTCCCAAATGTTCAGAAACTGGGCTATCGTTTTTTCTGCTAATTTTATTGGGGCACTGTTAGTGGTATTTTTAATGAAGGAATCAGGGCTTTGGGGTGCCAACGGCTTCTTACATGGTGTAGCAGCAGTAAAAACAGCTGCCGCCAAAATAGATATGACATTCTCTCAAGCCTTTGCTAGAGGTATTTTGGCTAACTGGTTAGTTTGCTTGGCAGTATGGATGGCTTATGCTTCTAAAGATTATGTAGGTAAAGTTGTTGGTATCTTCTTTGTAATTACTGCATTCGTAGCAAGTGGATTTGAGCATTCCATCGCTAATATGTACTTTATTCCTGCAGGAATTTTTGCCAAAACTATCCCAGCGGTAGTTCAAGCCGGAGGATTGGCTCCTGAGCTTTTAGCTAGCTTAACATGGCAAAGCTTTATCTATAAAAATTTAATTCCTGTTACCCTTGGCAATATAGTAGGCGGTGTCTTATTTGTGGGAATGGCTTACTGGTCAGTATTTTTACAAGAAGAAAAAACTGCACCTATCTTCGTCTTTGCTAAAAAGTTAAAAGCATAAAATATAAAATATAAAGCTTTATTAAAAGCCCAAAAGTAATGAGAAATCTCTCATTACTTTTGGGCTTTTATATATCTATTTATTTCATTTAGTGTTTAGTTCCTTTTGCTTTCTTATCAAAATCCTGTTCCTCCTGATTCTCAGCCTCTTCCCCAATAATTAGCTTGCGATACCCAACCCCAGGAAAAGCCCATTGTCTAAATCTGCTGATAGCTGGGACACCATGATTAGTTACCAGTACATAAACTAAGGACCCCAATAACAAAAGTCCTGCATAGCCTACAGCAGAAAAAAGAATACCAACTAAGGTTGAAAAGCCAAACTGAGCTAAGAAAAAAGCCATGACAGAGCTACCAAAAGTAAGCATTCTGAAGCTTTTAGATTCGGGAGCCACAACCCGGGCCGCAAATCCATATAGACTGGCTACTGCTGTAGTGTATACTCCCACTACTAAGGCTATGGTATAAAATACAGTAACAATAGGTCCTGCCAAATTTGAGATGAATAGCATTGGTACTTCATACTGTAATACAGCTGGAACATTTGCAATGATAGCCAAATTTATTACCATGGCACCTATGCCTAACCCTACAGCCCCCATAATGGCTCCTTGCTTTTGGTTTGCATCTGTAGCTAGTGAGCCTAGTGGAGCTAATACAGCCACCGCTATCACAATATTGTATGATGTATAGATAATGGCTGATAATGGCCAAAAGGGCACAGGAGCACTGCCTGTGGCTGTCCATTCGAGATTAGCTATAAAATTATCAAAATTTCCGATGAGGCTATTTAAGCTTACTCCCACTATAATAAGCATTAACGCCGGAACTAAATAGCTAACTATGGATATTACTCCATTAATGCCATAAAACACCGTTACCATAGTCACTAATAGCAATAATCCTATGCCTATAATATTGGGCAGCTCTAGCTGCTGGGTGAAGATGGCTCCCATTCCAGCGGCCATTGTCACTAAAGCGCCAAATAAGAACCCAGTAATGACTAAATCGATTAAATAACCGATTGTAGGACCACTAATATATCGAATTAACTGTAGATGGGACTGGGCTTTTAGTTTATTAGCTATGTTTAGAATTAAATAGCCAAATACGGCAAATTGCAAGGTTGCAAATGCAATGGCTGCTAATCCGCCGATGCCAAAAAAAGCAAAAAACTGTAGCACCTCCTGTCCAGTAGCAAAGCCTGCCCCTACTATCGTTCCAATATATGCTGCAGCTATTTGATAAGAAGATAAATTTGCTTTCATATTGATATTTTTCTTTATATTCATACATAACATGCTAAGCAAATTAAACCAATCTGCTAATGAAGAATAAGTATGCAGCGTTAACACATACTAAAGAGGTAAAAATATTTTAATATATCAGGAGGTGAACTGGTTACTTAACCAGTATATTATGCAAAATAAATCTAACTTCCCTAAAGTTGCATATTTCTGCATGGAATATGGCCTTGATCATGAGTTGCCAATATATGCTGGAGGTTTGGGAATTCTGGCAGGAGACTATCTTAAGGCTGCCCATGATCTCAACATGCCTTTGGTTGCAATTGGTATTTTATGGCGGCAAGATTATACTGAACAGTTTATAGGTCAAGATGGTCGTCCTTATGATAGCTACCAAAGTTTTGACTTTCCCCAGGTAAAAGACACTGGGGTAACAGTTAATGTCAGGGTTCGGAGTGCAGATGTACCTTTAAAGGTTTATATGGTAGATAAGTATGGGAATGCGCCCCTCTATTTACTAGATGCTAGCGCCTATGAAGAGCATAGCTGGATGACTAATAGGTTATACGGCGGCGTGGCCCAGGATAGAGTTGCCCAGGAAATCATTCTGGGAATAGGTGGAATCAGAGCACTGCGGGCCCTTGGAATTGATATAGATGTCTACCATTTTAATGAAGGCCATGCGGTTTTCGCTGCCTTTGAAATGATTCGAGAGGCTATGACTGAAGAAAACTTAAGCTTTAAAGAAGCTTGGAATAAGACAAAGCGCCAAATCATCTTTACAACCCATACTCCTGTAGAAGCAGGAAATGAAATTCATGACCACGGCCTATTAAGCTTCATGGAGGCAAATAACGGTCTATCCTATGAGCAGCTTAAGGAAATTGGTGGAGATCCTTTCAATATGACGGTAGCAGCCCTGAGGCTATCTCAATTAGCTAATGGGGTTTCCCAATGTCATGGTGTTACAGCCCGAGATATGTGGCGACAGCATCATGATATTGCCCCAATTATGGCAATAACTAACGGTATCCATCGCCCAACCTGGCAAGACTCTGAAATTGATCACTCCTTTAGGGAGCATAAATCCCTATGGCAGCCCCACCAAAAGGCTAAGGAAAGGCTTTTTGATTATGTTGCCAAGCATACCAACACACAGCTAGATCCAAACGTGCTAACTATCGGCTTTGCCCGAAGAGCTGCGCCCTACAAGAGAAGTGATTTAATTTTTAGAGATCCTAGCCTTATAGAGCCGCTGTTGAGAAATAAAAAGCTGCAGTTAGTCTTTTCCGGCAAGGCCCATCCAAATGATCAATTTGGCAAAGATATTATCGCTAGATTGGTTGAAATGGATAAGCAATATGATCAACAGGTTGTATTTATCGAAAACTATAATATGGACGTAGCTAGATTAATGATTCAAGGCTGCGATATTTGGCTCAATAATCCACAAAGACCTTTAGAGGCTAGCGGAACCTCGGGTATGAAAGCTGCTATGAACGGCGTTCTAAACTTAACTGTTGTTGACGGATGGGTGGCTGAAGGACCTCAGCATCAGATAAGCGGCTGGCTATTAGATGAGGTTTGTAAGCTTTGGCCTCATGAACAGGATGAAGATATTAGGGACCTAAGGGCCCTTCACAAGGTATTGCAAGATGATGTTATCCCGACCTATTATAATGATAAGCGAAAATGGGAGTCAATGATGAGAGCTAGTATTGCTATGTCTCATTGGAAGTTTTCTAGCAATAGAATGATTGAAGAATATTATGATTTAATGTACAACATTGTCTATAACACTTTACTGCAGCCAGACTTTACTACTGCTATGGGTTTAGAGCATCAATATCAATATCAGCCAACTCAGTAAGATACTCATTAGGCCTAAACAGTAAAAATAGCTCAATAAGGGTATGCATAACCTAAAAATACCCCTTAAGGAGTGGGAAGTGCCACTATCCTTGAGGGGTTTTAGTATTATAGCCTTCTAATTTTTCCTTCTTTTCTTTGATGCTTACTTTGATACTTATTTTCTTCCAAAGCTTGCCGCTTTAGCTGGGGTCCTTCTTCTTCATGGGCCGTGCCCCCTACTACCATTTGGGTAATTCGCATAGTTGGCTGAGCATCAGCTACTGGTGCACCTTGTCCGTCCTTACCACAGGTACCAATAGCATAGCCAAAATCAGTGCCTACTAAATCTACATCCTTTAGGGATTGGGGACCATTACCGGTGAGAGTAGCACCTCGCACCGCTGTAGTTATCTCGCCATTTTCGATCAAATAACCCTCTGCCACATCAAAGACAAAATCTCCATTGGCGGTGTTTACCTGGCCTCCCCCCATTTTCTTCACTAGCAGACCTTTTTTAGTATCTTTGACAATTTCCGCTGGTTTTGTTTCCCCAGAGGCAATATATGTATTGGTCATCCGAGGAATAGGCTTATGCTGATATGATTCTCGCCGGCCATTGCCTGTTGGCTTTCGCTTTTCTTTTGTTGCGGTAATTCTATCATACATATAATCCTTTAAGACTCCATTTTCAATCAGCACTGTTTTGTTGCTGCAGACTGCCTCATCATCAAATCTAAAGGAGCCATATTTTCCTGGGATTGTACCGTCGTCCACAACGGTGACTAATGGGGATGCCACTAGCTCCCCTATTTTGTTGGCATAAACCGAAACACCTTTCTGCACCAAATCCGCCTCTAATCCATGGCCACAGGCTTCGTGCACCATTGTTCCCCCAGCTTCCCCGGCCATTACCACCGGCATTTTGCCTGCTGGAGCCGGTTTAGCTTCTAGCATTGTAATAGCTCTCTTCACAGCGTTATCTGCCACCTCTTCTGGGCTAACCTGATCATAGAACTCAAAGCCGCTAAAGCCCCCTACTGCATCAAAGCCTGTCTGGATTACTTCTCCCTCCGCCGCTACACCATTTACCATAAAACGGGTGCGCACTCTTTTATCTTCCGCCAAATCACCTAAGCTGTTGGCAATAGTTACATTTTGCACAACATCTCCATAGCCTATGGATACCTGCTTAATGCGTTCATCTATCTCCCAAGCTGTTTTATTGGCCCGCTGGACTAAATCCACCTTGTCTTCTACTGAGACCTGGTCAGGAAGGTTGGTTACCTGTAGCTCTAGCTTTGGCTGCAGCTTTGTTAAATCCATGGTAGCGCTTTTACTGCCTGAAGCTGCCTGTGCTACAGTAGAAGCTAGTTTTTGCAAGCTATCCAGGGAAAGATCATTAGTATAAGCATAGGAAGTATTTTCTCCAGAAATTACTCGCAACCCTGCTCCTACTTCTATTCCCGCATTAATACGTTCAATTTGCTTGGCTTCACACATTACAGAGGTTGTTTGCTTTTCCTCAAGATATATATCGGCAAAGTCTCCGCCTTTGGCTAAAGCTAGATCTAGTATTTCCTTGAGATCCTTTTTATCCAACATTCCGGCAACACTCCTTTGATTCAGTTTCTTCACTTAGTTTATTATAAAAGCCCCTCTCCTATGCATTTAATCTGACTTACTTGAAGCTGACCACTTTTTTTACTAATTCTCTTGACACATCAGCTATTATTTCTAGCTGACCAATTTTCTTTGGTAAAATCATGGTCAGCTGGCCAGAGGTATTTTTCTTGTCTAGTTCCATTGCGGCCACTATTTTTTCGGGCTCTGTTGGGGGCAGATTAGTTGGCAAACCTACCTTTTTTATTAATGATTCAAGTCTACTCTGCTCTTCAATAGACCAGTAATCATATTCTAAAGCAACTAATCCTGCATAGCGCATTCCTATTGCTACTGCTTCCCCATGACGGTATTGTTGAAATCCTGTTAATGCTTCAATAGCATGTCCGATAGTATGACCAAAATTTAATACCGCTCTAATGCCGCTTTCTTTTTCGTCTAAGCTTACTATATTGCTTTTGATTTCACAGGATTTTGCCACAGTAGTCATTAATACCTCTGCCTCAAGCTCTAAAAGCTCTCCTATCTTTTCCTCTAAATATTTAAATAAGTCTTCACCATCAATTACACCATATTTTATAATTTCCGCCAAGCCAGTTTTAAGTTCTCGTTCTGGTAGGCTTTTCAATGTTTTCAAATCCATATAAACAAATTCCGGCTGATAGAAAGCACCTACGAGGTTTTTTCCTTGGGGTAGGTTAATTCCTACCTTGCCCCCTACACTGCTGTCTACTTGGGCCAATAAGGTGGTAGGTACTTGTACAAAGCCCATGCCCCGCATAAAAGTAGCTGCCACAAAACCGGCAAAATCTCCTACAATTCCTCCCCCTAGGGCTATTACAGCACTCTTTCTATCTAGCTTAGCCTGACAGCAGCAATCATAAGCCCTAGCTAACTGGTCTAAGCTTTTGGCCTCTTCTCCATCTGGCACTAGCAAGGTAGTAACTGCAATATTCTCATCTAAAAGAGAATTGGTGACCTGTTGCCCATAAAGCTTGAACACCTCTGCATTACTCACCAGCATTACCTTATTTGCCTTGAGGGTTTGTTTAAAATATCGCCCAAACTCATTAAGAATATCCCAGCCCATGATGATAGGATAACTCCTATCTCCTAAGTCAACTGACATCTCTCGCCAATCTCTGTTCATAAAAGGCACCCCTTTTTCCTAAGGATCATCTAGCCCTTTTTCTCCCTAGCCATCATCTCAATAATTTCCTCGATAATAGTATCTATTGATTTATTGTCAGTATCCACTATATAGCTTGCCACTTCACTATATAAATGCTCCCGTTGACCAAGAAGCTCTGTAACTACCTGCAACACATCTTTTCCTTTTAACAATGGTCTCCCTTTTCCTAAACCGACCCGCTGGACAATAGTTCCAGGGCTTGCCTTTAACCATATTACATTTGAGTTTTCCTTTAATATTTGCCGATTGCTTTCCTTTAATATTATTCCCCCGCCAGTAGAGATGACTAATCCATCCCTGCGGCTTAGCTTTGCCAACATC
>JAWSUQ010000071.1:0-10029 GCA_033549265.1 Bacillota bacterium | reverse complement strand
GAGGGGAAAAAATGAAAAAGTATTTATTGCTAGTATTAGTTTTAGTAATGTCATTATCGTTAGTAGCTTGTGGCGGAGGAAGCACAGGTGGAGATAATTCTGGTAATTCTTCTGGTGACTCTGATGAGAAGATAGTATTGAGATTAGGTACAACAACAGAGCCAGATGGTCACTACATTAAAGGTGCTGAAGTATTCAAGGAAAAAGTAGCAGAATATACAGATGGAAAGGTAGAGGTTCAACTTTTCCCAAGTAGTCAATTAGGCAACGAGAGAGATCTTGTGGAAGGTGTGGCTATCGGAACTGTAGAGATGGCGATCGTATCATCTGCTCCACTATCAAACTTTTCTTCAGACTTCATGCTGTTTGATCTACCATTTATCATAACTGATAGACAAAAGGCTTACGAAGTAATGGATGGAGAAGTTGGACAAGAAATTCTTGGAAGCTTAACACCAAAAGGAATCAAGGCTCTTGGATTCTGGGAAAATGGTTTCCGTAATATTACTAACAACAATGCGCCAATTGTTAGTCCTAAAGATGTAGCTGGAATGAAAATTAGAACAATGGAAAACCCGATTCACCAAGAAACCTTTACTTCATTAGGTGCAAGCCCAACACCAATGGCTTGGGGCGAAGTGTTCATCGCACTACAGCAGGGTACTATTGATGGTCAAGAAAACCCACTAATCATTATTGATACAGCAAAAGTATATGAAGTTCAAAAGCATGTTTCTTTAACAGGTCATTTTTACTCACCAGCAGTAATTCTTCTAAATCAGCAGCTATTTGATGGTTTCGCTCCAGATATTCAAGAGGCAATTTTAAAGGCTGAAAAAGAAGCAAGAGATTGGGAAAGACAATACAGTACAGATTTAGATGCTTCCCTTGTGCAAACTCTTAGAGATAAAGGAATGACAGTAACTGAGGTAGACAAAGCAGAGTGGCAAGCAGCTGTTATGCCGGTTTACGAGAAGTTTACTGACAAAATTAAGCCAGAGTATATAGAAGCATTAACCGGGAAGTAAAAGTAAAGAGCAATAGAGTACAGATTTAGTCTGTACTCTATTGCAATAAAAAACTTGTAAAGAAGGAGTAAATTCATGAGCAAGTTAATGGATTTCATTGACAACTTTGAAGAAAACTTGATTGTAGTCTTGCTTCCTGTAATGGTACTTATAATTTTTACAGCAACTTTTTTTAGGTATAGCGGTCTAATGGTCTTGCCATGGGCTGAAGAAGTTGCCAGGTACATGATGATATGGATTATTTATTTAGGGATTGGAACTGGAGCAAAGAAGAATTCTCACTTTGCAGTAGAGATCCTTTACAAAATTATGCCCCAGTTTACCCATAAGTTCTTTGTCTATTTTAGAACTTTAGTTGTAGTTGGATTTTGTGGCTACATTATTAATTTATCCTATAACCTAATACAAGCCCAAATAATGATGGGACAAACATCACCTGCCATGCAAATACCTATTTGGGTAGCATATTTAGCAATTCCTGTTGGATGCTCTGCTATGGCAATTAGATCAATTCAGCATCTGGTGATAAGCCATAGAGAGCAAAAAACATTAAATCAAAGCTAATAAGGAAAGGTGGTGAATAGTAATGGCATTTATTTTATTTGGAACTTTATTTTTAATGTTGTTTTTAAATGTACCAATTGCTGTTTCCATGGGTGTGGCTGTTTTATTAGCCCTAACAACCTCTGATACAGCAACTTCAACTATGATGATTACTCAAAGAATGTTTACAGCAGTAGATAATTTTCCTTTTATGGCCGTACCATTTTTTATCCTAGCAGGGGACTTAATGGAAAGAGGCGGTATATCTAAAAGAATCATTAGCTTTGCCAAGGCTTTATTAGGCAAGCTGCCAGCAAGTCTTGCGATCATTACCACCGCAGCATCAGCGTTTTTTGGAGCAATTTCAGGCTCAAATCCCGCTACAGTAGCTGCTATTGGAGGCTTAATGATTCCCGCTATGACTAAAGCCGGTTATCCTAAGGAAAGAGCAGCAGCTGTTGCAGCGGCGTCAGGTACCTTAGGGGTAGTTATACCACCAAGTATATCTATGATTACCTATGCAGTAGTAGCTTCCGTATCTGTAGGAACTATGTTTATCGCAGGGATTGTTCCTGGTATTATTTTAGCCCTAGCTATAGTTTTTGTAAGTGTAATTACCTGTCGTCAGTATGAGCAGGGGAGCACACAAAGCTTAAACGCTAGACAGTTTTTTGGTAGCTTTATGGATGCTTTTTGGGCATTGATGATGCCTGTAATTATTTTAGGAGGTATATATGGGGGAGTATTTACTCCTACCGAAGCAGCAGCCGTATCTTGTGTGTACGCATTTATCGTGAGCAAATTTATCTACAAGGAGCTTCAGTACTCTCAACTAAGAGATATATTTGCAAAATCAGCCACAAGTACTGCTATTGTATTGTTTATCGTTGCTGTTTCTTCCTCTTTTTCATGGTTAATGACAAGTGCAGGAGTACCGGCACAAATTTCATCCTTTATGCTGGATTCCTTCCAAAATAAATATGTTATTTTCCTTATGATCAATGTAAGCTTATTGTTCTTAGGAATGTTTTTAGAAACCCAATCAATTATCTTGTTAATGACTCCAATATTGTTACCTTTAGCAGCACAGCTGGGGATGCACCCTATTGCTTTAGGTCTAATTATAATCGTCAATACTTCTGTAGGGATGATCACGCCTCCGATGGCAGTTAACCTATTCGTAGCTAGTGGTATTTCTAAAGCCTCCATCGAGGAGATTAGTAGGAAGATTGTTCCCTATTTCATAGCGTTAGTAGCTGTGTTACTATTCCTAACTTACTTCTCTGATGTATTAATGTGGCTGCCTAATATACTACAAAAGTAAGTAAATATTTGTCTAACTTATAAAGGAGGAACTTAATTTGAGAAGTCATGTAACAACTAAAGGCTTGGAGCGTGCAACTCACCGAGCACTATATTACTCTATGGGATTTTTACCGGAGGATTTAGATAAACCTCTAGTAGCAATTGTGAACTCTCAAAATGAAACAATGCCTGGTCATGTTCACTTAGATACTATTGCTAAGGCTGTTAGAGATGGAATCTCAGCAGCAGGTGGTACTCCTATTGAGTTTCCCACAATTGGTATCTGTGACGGTATCGCCCAGGGGAACTATGGCATGCACTATCCATTGGCTAGTAGAGAGCTAATAGCTGATACAATCGAGACAATGGTAAATGCCCACTCTTATGATGCTATGGTGCTAATAACTAACTGTGATAAAATTACACCGGGAATGTTGATGGCTGCAGCAAGAATCAATATTCCAGCTATTATGATTAGTGGTGGACCTATGGCCACAGGATGTATAGATGGCAAGGAGATTGGCTACTCTGACCTAATGGCAGCTCAAGGAAATGTTGCCAAAGGTGAAATTACCAATGAAGAGCTAGCTAGAATGGAGCGAGAAGCCCTTCCTGGCTGTGGAGCATGTAACTTGCTAGGTACTGCTAACTCTATGAACTTTTTAGCAGAGGCTTTAGGCATGACATTACCTGGCAGCACTACTCCTGCAGCTACTGGAAAAAGAATTGCCTTAGCTAAAGAAACCGGTAAAAAAATAATGGAGCTTTATCATAAGCAAATTTTGCCTAAAGATATTATTACAAAAGCAGCTTTAGAAAATGCTATTACTGTTGATTTAGCTATTGGTGGTTCTTCAAATACTGTATTGCATTTGACAGCCCTTGCTCATGAAGCAGGAATAGAATTTGATATTAATTCCTTTGCTGAAATGGCAAAAGGGACACCTCATCTAGTAAAAATGAAGCCTGCAAAAGGAGGCCATTATCCAACTGATGTTCATCATGCTGGTGGAATTACAGGATTGATGAATCAGCTTAACCAACACAACCTGCTTCATAGTGATGCTTTAACTGTAACAGCACAAACGGTAGCTGAAAACGTTGCCGATGCTAAAATAGTTAATAAAGACATTATTAGACCAATGGATAATCCATATTCCACTAGAGGTGGAATTCAGCTGCTGTATGGAAACCTAGCTCCTGAAGGAGCTGTATGCAAGATGGCAGCAGTAGATCCTTCAATGCTAACGCATCGCGGACCTGCTCGTGTATACAATCAAGAGGAACCAGTGGTAGCCGCTATATATGGTGGAGAAATTAACCCTGGAGATGTAGTGGTAGTTAGATATGAAGGACCTAAGGGTGGCCCAGGAATGAGAGAGATGCTAACTGCTACAGCTGCCATTGTCGGAATGGACTTAGATAAGCAAGTGGCCCTTATTACAGATGGTAGATTTTCAGGAGCAACATCTGGAGCAGCAGTAGGACATATTTCTCCGGAGGCAGCAGAGGGTGGTCCAATTGGCTTGATTGAGGAAGGAGATATGATTTCTATTGATATCCCATCAGGAGTGATCACACTTGAGGTTAGTGATGAAGAGCTAGCTGAAAGAAAAGCTAAGTGGGTTAAGCCTGAGCCGAATGTACCTGAGGGTAGCTATTTAGATAGATATTCTAAGCTTGTTACTTCAGCTATGGCTGGTGCGGTATTCAAGCGTAAGTTTAATATAGTTGACTAAAAAAGCTTGTATTTAATAAAGTAATTTAATATTCTTTTTATATATAGCACATTAAGTTTCTAGGAGGAAAAATTATGTCTAAGAAAAAAGTTACTATTCCTGAGCTTCAAGAGATGAAGAGAACAGGAAAAAAGTTTAAAATGATTACAGTTTATGATTTTCCAATGGCTACAATGGTAGACCGATCTGACTTGGAGCTTATTTTAGTAGGGGACTCCCTAGGTATGGTTATTCAAGGTCATGACAGCACTGTTCCCGTTAACATTGAGGACGTGTTGTACCATGTAGGCCTTGTTAGAAGAGGGGCGCCTAATACTTTTATCGTTGGAGATATGCCGTTTCTATCCTATCAAGTCAGCAAAGAAGAGGCTATTAGAAATGCTGGAACCTTGCTTAAAAAAGGTGCAGATTGCGTTAAAATGGAAGGCGGCATGAAGGTAGTTGAGGCAGTTCGAGCAGTAGCAGATGCAGGTATTCCTGTAGTAGCTCATATCGGATTGACACCACAAACTGCAGCTTTAGTTGGTGGATTTAAGGTACAGGGTAAGAGTGCTGATGCAGCAGAGAAATTATTAAAGGAAGCATTAGCATTAGAAGAAGCAGGGGCATTTGCCATAGTGCTTGAATGTCTGCCTACTGCTCTAGCAAAGTTAATCGATGAAAAACTCCAGATTCCAACAATTAGCTGTGGAGCAGGTCCTCACTGTACAGCTCAGAATCTAAATGCTTATGACTTATTAGGAATTTTTGATAAATTTGTGCCTAAGTTTGTAAAGCAATATGGTAAAATGGGCAGCGAAATGGTAGAAATCTTTAATACTTGGAGCAAGGAAATTGACAACGGGGAGTTTCCAGAGGAAAAGCATTGCTTCACAATGGATGATGGAGATTTAGAGCGACTTTATTAATCTTAGAGAGTTCAAATAAATATACCAAACCCTCCAATTAATATATTTTTTTGGCATAGGGCTCACCATGGTAGAATTTTAAGTAAGCATTTAAATTCCACTAAAATGGGAGCCCTTATGCACTTTTTTAACCCTTATTACCATTGAAAATTACTCTGCAAAAGAGGAAATGCCATGTTGTTTTAAAGAAAGCTCAATTCCAGTTCCATATATGTGGATACAAAGCTGTTCTTGGATGGTTGTTTGACTATAAGGAACAAGTTTGAAAAATAGCTAGAAGCAAGGGGGAGCAACAAAGATGTTAAGAGAGTTTTCACTTAAGTATGGCAAAGAAATAGTCTCATTCCAAGCGCCAGAAGAGCAGGTGCTGTATGAAATACTAGGGGCTGAATATCCTGCGTTGCCAAATTTAGAAGAGGCCTACATAGAGGCTTTGGCCCACCCTATTGATGCGCCTCCATTAGGGGAAGTAATTAAAAAAGGCGATAAGGTAGCTATTACGGTTAGTGATATTACTAGAGCTTGGCAAAAAAATCATCTAACCTTGCCGCTTTTGATTAACACCCTTAATGAAGCAGGAGTTCCAGATGAGAATATTACTATTGTAATTGCCGTTGGGGGACATCGTCAAAATACTGAAGCAGAATTTATTGAACTATGCAGTCAAGAGATATATGATAGAGTAAAAATAGTGAACCATGATGCATGGGATACAGATAATATGGTTTACCTAGGCAAAACCAGCAGAGGTACAGAAGTTTCTATAAATAGGATTGTGGCTGATGCAGACAAGGTAGTATTAACCGGTGGAGTGGTTTATCACTACATGGCAGGTTATGGCGGTGGCAGAAAAAGTATATTACCTGGTGTATCCTCCATTAAAACTATCCAACAAAATCACCTGTTAGCAATGGCAGACCTAGTGGGAAAAGGATCAAATCCTCGGTCGGCATCTAAATACACTCGGGGCAATGAGCTACATGAAGACATGATGGAAATAGCTGCTTTTGCAAAGCCAGATTTTATGGTCAACATTGTGCCAAATGCCTCTGGTGAAATTGCAGGAGTTTTTGCAGGAAATTGGGTATCAGCCTGGCTTCATGGTACAGAGTTGGTTGACAAAATCTACGGGGTAAAAATTGAAGAGGAAGCAGATATAGTTATTGCTACAGCCGGTGGGTATCCAAAGGATATTAACCTATATCAGACTGGGAAAACAATGGACAATGCTTATCATGCTATGAAGAAGGGCGGAGTTTCTATTATTCTGTCGGAATGTCCTGACATTATGGAGCCATTAGAGTTTACTCAATGGTTTAATTATGATTCTACCCTGGAAATGGAGAAGGCATTGCGGGCTAACTTTACTATCCCAGGCTGGGTAGCCTTCAAGGAAGTGGAGTGTAGCGACAAAGGAACCTTTATAATGCTAACTAGGGAAGAAAACTTTGACTTTGCTAAAAAGGCTAAGCTTATTCCGGTTAGCAATATTGAGGATGCCTTGAAAATAGCTTACGAAAAGTGTGGAGTAGCTAATCCTAAAATTACAGTTATGCCACAAGGGGCTAATACATTCCCCATTATAGACAAGAATTAATTTTAATTCAGTTTTATATTATTTATAGCTTAAGGAAGCGATGAAATCATAGAAGTTATAGAAGTTGTCAATTATTTATGGAGGGAGGATGCATAGTTGAGTATAATTAATAGTTTAGTAAGTATTGTAGGAAAAGATAATATACTAACTAAATCCTTTGATAGAGAAATATATAGCTACGATTCATCTCCCTATTCAGCAGTACCGCTGGCAGTTGTTTTTCCAAAGACTACGGAAGAAACAGCCCAAGTTGTGCAAGCTTGTGCCGAAGCAGGAGTTGCAGTAACTCCCCGGGGAGCAGGGACATGTTTAAGCGGAGGCGCAATTACTAGCGAAAATGGAATATTGATATCCATGACTAAAATGGATAAAATTCTAAATATTGATTTGGAGCAAGAGCTGGCATTAGTAGAACCAGGGGTAGTAAACTATAGTTTACAAGAGGCATTAGAGCCTCATGGTTATTTTTTTGCTCCAGATCCTTCTAGCTTTAGGGTAGCCACATTAGGTGGCAATACTGGGGAAAATGCCGGAGGAATAAAAGGGGTTAAGTATGGAGTTACAAAAAATCACATATTGGGTTTAGAGGTAGTTTTGCCAGATGGTGAAGTAATTAATACTGGTAAGCTGGCACCTCAGAAAGGCATAGATTTAAAAATAGACCTAACTAACCTATTTTGTGGCTCTGAGGGCACCTTGGGAATTGTCACTAAAATTCTTGTGAATATTACCAAGAAGCCTGAAGCAGTAAAGACTATGCTGGTGACCTTCAACCAATTAGAAGAAGCAGGCAACTTGGTGGCCAACATTCTTAAGGCAGGAATTATTCCTACTACGTTAGAAATAATGGATAAAACTGTTACTAGAGCAGTAGAGGACTATTTACAGCTGGGACTTCCCAAGGATGTGGAAGCTATGCTGCTAGTGGAAGTAGATGGCACTCCCGATGAAGTTGAAAGCAGAAGCGCTAAAATAATAGAACTTTTTAAAAGGTTCGAGGTCAACAGCTTCCAGGTTGCAAAGGATGATAATGAGCGCAATAATCTTTGGAAGGCTCGTAGATCTGCCAATGGTGCATTAGGAAAGCTCAAATCTGCTTATATGGTACAGGATGTGGTGGTGCCAATTAATAAGTTAACTAAGATGCTTACAGCTGTTACTGAAATTGGTAAAAAATATAACATTATTATTGGGCAGGTTGCCCATGCAGGAGATGGTAATCTTCACCCTCACCTGCTTTATGATCATGATAATCATGAAGAAAAGGAAAGGGCCGAAGAAGCTAGCGCTGAGATATTTCGTGAAACCATCAATCTTGAAGGGACCTTATCAGGGGAGCACGGAATAGGAATGGAAAAGCTGCCATATATGGGCTGGGCTTTTAATGAACAGGAACTGGAATTCAAGCGCTCTTTAAAGGAAAGCTTAGACCCAACCTGGCAATTTAACCGCGGGAAGCTAATCTCAGCAAAAAAGGAGGGTTAGTATGGAGCTGGATAAAGTTTTGGAGTTTGATCAGGATAACTTAACAATTACTGTTGAAGCCACAATAACAAATAGAGAGCTCAACAAGGTCTTAGCTCCAGCCAGTCTTATTTTTCCTACCCTTAATAGTAATTTAGATATGACTATTGGAGAACAGCTAGCTAACAACTATAGCTTAGTAAGAAGCAGCAGGTTTGGTGAATGGACCGATAATATCCTGGGCCTGGAGTTTAGGACAAATAAAGGGCACTTAATCAAAACCGGAGGAAAGACCTTCAAGAACGTATCAGGCTATGATGTAGTTCCATTAGTTATAGGGACAAAAAATACTATTGGAGAAATAACTAAAGTTGTGCTAAAGCTTTCTCCAACTCCTGAGGCGGCCTGCATCATCTCTTGCAAGTTAGTCAGCATTGAACAAGGAGCTGCAATTAAGACTGCTATTAAAGCAACTGATATTGAGCCTACTGCCTTAACTATGGTAGCAGAAAATAATGCTATGACCCTACAAATTGAGCTTATGGGGGATGAAGTAACAGTAGCAGCTCAGAAGGAAAAAGCAATTAAGGCTTTAACTAATTATCAAATTGCAGATACTCAGGATATCTACTTTGCTAGCCTAGGAGTTAATCTACCTAAGACTGGATTACTTATTAGTACAGCAGCAGACCAGTGTGTCCCTATCTTACAAGAACTACTTACACGTTTGACTGATATGGGTATTGCCTACAAAGTAACTGGAGACTTGTATAATCATAGGATTATCTTAGATTTTGCCAATGAATTGGAGTCAGGCAGTTTAGAACCTATCTACAGTTATTTAAAAGATGTAGACATATATGTCGATGCTATTAATCTGCAGTTACCCTTTCAAAATACCCTGTGGTATGACAGTTCGCAGCTAGCTATAATTGATAAGCTGAAAAATATGCTGGGGGAAACCATATGAAAAGCTATAAGAAGATCTTTAATGAACTACTAAAATGCAATAAATGTGGCTACTGCCAGGAGGTCTGTCCCACCTATAAGGTAACTAAAGAGGAATTAGCGGTGGCTAGAGGAAGAGTTCGTTTATTAAGAGCTACTTTAGAGGAGCGGTTTTCCTTTGTAAAGGATCCAGAAATCAGCACCTATCTAGGCAGCTGCTTGCTATGTAAGGCCTGTGTTGAAAATTGCCCTTCAAATGTACAGGTTACCAAAGCTGTGGAGTGGGGCAAAAATGAATTATGGCAGCATCATGGTGTGCCAGCTTTGGTGAAGGTACTATATCGAAACAGCTTTTCAAAAGAGGGCAACTTCTCTCTTGGAGCAAAAATCATTAACTTTTACCAGCAAAAAGGACTGCGAAAGCTGTCTCACAAACTGGTGTTGAAGGTGAAAAGCCTGAAGGAACTGGAGGAAATTGTACCAGAAGTTCCTAAAAA
>JAWSUQ010000070.1:0-10084 GCA_033549265.1 Bacillota bacterium | reverse complement strand
AGCTGAGCAAGTGCAGCGGGTCCGCAAATCGGGGCTTACTTTTGCACCTGAAGCGGGAACCCAGAGATTAAGAGATGTCATTAATAAGGGGGTTACTGAGCAAAACCTTGAAGAGGCAGTAACCGCAGCTTTTAAAGCAGGCTGGACGAGAGTAAAGCTTTACTTTATGATTGGTCTGCCAACGGAAACCTTTGCAGACTTAGATGGTATAGTTGCGCTAGCCCATAAGGTATTGGCAATTGGCCGGGAAGAGACCAAAAAGCTAGGGCTAAGGAAGCCTGTGCAAGTGACGATTAGCGCATCATCCTTTGTCCCTAAGGCCCATACACCATTTCAATGGGAGCCTCAGGACCAGCTAGAACTATTAAAAGAAAAACAGGAATATTTGAAAGGAAAACTCAGGAACAGACAAATCAGCTTCAACTATCATGAGGCAAATCTAAGCTTTGTAGAAGCTGTATTTGCTAAGGGAGACAGAAAAGTAGCTGAAGCCCTTAGGCTAGCTCATCAAAAAGGCTGCAGATTTGACGGTTGGGCTGAATATTTCTCCTTCGAAATTTGGATGAAGGCTTTTGAAGAAGCTGGAATCGACCCGAAGGATTACGCTAATGCTAAGTTAGCCATTGATGATAGTTTACCTTGGGACCATATTCAAGCGGGCTTGAAAAAGGAGTTTTTAGCTGAGGAGTATCAAAAAGCAATAGCTGAGATAAATACTGACGACTGCCGCTTTTTAAGCTGTTCAGACTGTGGTGTTTGTGATGACTTAGAGGCAAAAAATCTATTACATAAGGGGGAAAATTAATGGCTAGCTATCGCATCAAATATAGTATTACTGGTCAAGCCAAGTATGTATCCCATTTAGATATGGCCCAGGTTTTTGAGCGGAGTATGCGTCGGGCTCAGCTGCCGATGGCTTTCTCTGAAGGCTTCAACCCCCATCCCAAGTTCTCCTTTGGCTCTGCTTTGGCAGTAGGCGTTAGCAGCACAGGGGAATATTTAGAATTTGAGCTAAAAGAGAGGTTAGAGCCTGAAGCAATAAAGGCTAGATTAAATGAGGCTTTACCTGAAGGTTTTGAAATACTAGATATTCGCGAAGTTCAAGAAAAAGGTAAAACTCTAATGGCTATACTTAATAGAGCAGTTTATGAAGCAATCATACCATTTGATATTTACAGGATCAATCCTGAAGACCTCAGTAGGGCTATCCAACAGTTGCTTTGCAAAGAGGAAATTAAGATAATGCGTCAAACAAAAAAAGGGGTTAAGGAAAAAAACATTCGACCTGGAATCTTTCAAATCAGCGGTGATATTGCCAACAACAATATATCACTAAGGATGCAATTAGCTACAGGCAGTGAATTGAATATTAGGCCGGAAGAAGTAGTCCAGCTTATTCTCACCGAGCTAAAATTAGCTATACCTATAAAGTACGTTGACATTCATCGAGAGGGCTTGTATGTAGCAAAAGATAATGATAAATTTACTAGTCCATTTGAAGGATAATACTATTAATTGGTAGAATTATAACTAAAAGTATCAGAAATTAGTTCGAGAAAAGTGTTGGACTTTTGGGAGATGACAAACTGTGCAAAAAGTAATTGTTATTCAAGAAAGTGAAGAGGATATTAGGGTTGGCTTATTAGAAAATCGGCGTCTAATGGAGTTTTACCTTGAGTCAAAAGCTGAGCAGCCCCTGGTTGGCACCATTTTTAAGGGTAGGGTTGAAAATGTTTTGCCAGGAATGCAGGCGGCTTTTGTCAATATTGGACTTCCTAAAAACGGTTTTCTGTTTGTCCAAGAAGCTATCCCCCAGGTGAATAACGGCGAAGCCGTTGAGCTGCCTTCTTTACCGCCTATTGAAGATGTGGTTAAAGAAGGTCAAGAACTTTTAGTACAGATTATTAAGGAGCCTGGCGGGCAAAAGGGTGGGCGGATTTCTACTCAGATTACCTTGGCTGGACGTTATGTGGTATATATGCCTGAAACTAATCATGTGGGTATTTCTAGAAGGATTGAACAGGATGAGGAAAGAGAGCGCCTTAAAAAACTAGCCGAAGCAATGCTTGACCCTGGGGAAGGGTTGATTGTAAGAACAGTGGCTCAGGGAAAAAGCTACCAAGAGCTTGGGGAAGACCTAGGTATGCTTAAAACAAAATGGCAGGCTATATTAAAAAAAGCTAAACAGGCAAAGGCCCCCAGTGTCATTTCCTACGAACTGCATATTGGAGAAAGATTAGTTAGAGATTTTGTCCGGGAAGATGTTAACGAAATTATAGTTAATAGCAGAGAGCTTTTTGAACAGCTAAAGGATCATATCCAAGTAGCAATTCCTGACAAAATGTCTGCTTTAAAGCTGCAGGAAGGTGATTTATTCTTTCAGTATCAGCTATACGAGGAGATAAAGATTGCCTTAGAATCTAAAGTTTGGTTAAAAAGTGGAGGTTATTTAGTTTTTAATCAAACAGAGGCGTTACTAGTTGTTGACGTAAATACAGGAAAATATATTGGACATAAGTCCCTTGAAGATACTGTATTTCGGCTTAATTTAGAGGCCGTTAAGGAAGTATGCCGTCAAATACGGCTGCGTAATATTGGTGGCATAATAGTTATTGATTTCATTGATATGAAGGAAGAAAAACATAGAGATGCTATTTTAGAAGCTTTAACTGAAGAGGTAAAGCTTGACCAAATGAGGGTAACTGTGCTTGGGTTAACTAACCTAGGGTTAATTGAGCTAACTCGAAAGAAGATGCGACCATCGCTAGCTAATTTACTTCAGGTAGAGTGTCAAAGCTGTGGTGGGTCTGGCTTAGTCAATAGGGATACCTTGACAACTGATTAATCCATATGATAAACTTAGTTGTCAGAAATATAGTTACCCAAACCGCTCAGAGCAGGTCTTAAAAGAAGGATACTTCTTACCTTTATGGCGAGTCTAAATAATAGGGGAGGTGTAATAATGTACGCAATTATCGAAACTGGTGGTAAACAGTACCGAGTTCAAGAAGGCGAAGTAATCCACGTGGAAAAAGTGGATGTTGAGCCAGGACAGGTGTTAGAGGTGGATAAGGTTTTAGCTGTTGGAGGCAATGGAGACTTCAAAGTTGGCACTCCAAGTTTAGATGGAGCTAAGGTGGTATTAAAGGTTCTTTCTCAGGATAAAGCTAAAAAAGTTATTGTCTTCAAATATAAGGCGAAGAAAAACTATCGTCGTAAGCAAGGTCATCGTCAGCCGTACACTAAGGTAGTGGTTGAAAAAATTATAGTGTAGCTATGACGAAAATAGAGTTTTACCTAAATGATGATGATAAGTTAATTGGATTTGAAGCTAAGGGCCACACTGGGTTTGGTGTGCAGGGTGAGGATCTTTTATGTGCTGGTATATCTTTGCTCACACAATCAGCAGTAATAGGATTAAGCCACTTTCTTTCTAAGGACCCAGTTATTGATCTAAGGGATGGTTATCTTAAGTGCATGGTGCCAGATGGAATTAGCCCTGATGAAATGGAAAATGCACAGGTTATTTTGAAGACTGTCTTATTGGCCTTAGAAGCTACCAAAGAAGATTATGGAAAATTTTTGAGTATAAATAAAAGGAGGTGGAGCTAATGTTGCGGATAAATCTTCAGTTGTTTGCGCAGAAAAAGGGAGTAGGTAGCTCGAAAAACGGTCGTGACAGCGAGGCTAAGCGTTTAGGAGTTAAACGTCACGATGGTCAGTTTGTTACTGCTGGTAATATTTTAGTGCGTCAAAGAGGTACTAAAATCCACCCCGGAAGCAATGTTGGCATTGGTAAGGATGATACCTTGTTTGCTCTAGTTGATGGCTATGTCAAATATGAGCGAAAAGGCAAGGCGAAAAAACAAGTTAGCATATATTCAGAACATGCAGTAGTATAAGGTATTGTAAAGCTAATTGGAGGCTCTTTTAAAGAAATTTTCTTTAAAAGGGCCCCTTTTGTTTCCAAAGCAACCATTTTAAGAGAGCTGCAGGAAGGAATTTATCTGTTTTAGTAGAAATTTACTTTTATATGAGATTGGGGGGGTAGCTATTGAAAAGTATAGGATGCGAACCTATTGTAGATCTAGATGATTTAATTCTATTATTACGCAGTCAAAAGCATGATGTTTTAAATCATCTGCAGGTTGTTCATGGCTTCTTGCAGCTGGGGAAGTCAGAGATGGCCAAAGATTACCTTGGTCAAGCTATGACTAAGATACAGCATCATGGCAGAATATTAAAAATTCAATCCCCTGAGCTCGTGGGAGTTTTATATCATTATCGAGAGCTTGGCGAGCGGATTGGCATGGATATTGACGTGCAAATAGAGCAGGAAATAGTATCTTTAGGAGAGAGGGGCAAAAGATTAGCCAAAACGCTTAAACAAATATTTGAGCTTATAATAGATAAATATCCATTATTCGAGGCTAGAGTGGAGATGTGCTTTTATACAGATAATAATAAGCATTTGAATTGTGAGCTTTTGATATATACCAGTGACTTTTCAGAGGCTAGTGAAGCTTTGCAGGAAGTCTTAGAAAGGGCAGAGGCTAGCTACGAAGTTGGAAAAAACACATACAATATTATGTTTAAAATATAGTAATGTTAATTATAATATATATAATGCTTAGATAGATTGACAACGGTAGCGATATCAATAATAATGGTATTGGATTGTCAGTAAACTATAACAATATAAAGCATAGAACGGTGGTTACATAAAATGTTTTATGATCAGGCTAAGATTTATGTCAAAGGTGGAGACGGTGGCAACGGTATGGTTGCTTTTCGTCGTGAGAAATATGTGCCTGAAGGAGGCCCCAGCGGTGGCGATGGGGGTAAAGGAGGTAATGTTATAATTACCACCGACCCAGGCCTTAAAACTTTAGTAGATTTTAAATATAAAAGACACTACAAAGCTGATAGAGGAGAACATGGTCAAAGCAAAAATTGCCATGGCAAAAGTGCCGGGGACTTAATTATTAAGGTGCCTTTAGGAACCATTGTCAAGGATGCTGATACAGATGAGATATTAGCGGACTTGGTGGCTGAAGAGCAAAGCTATTCAGTAGTAAAAGGTGGACGGGGTGGAAGAGGCAACACGCGCTTTACTAGTGCCCAAAATAGAGTGCCGACTTTAGCAGAGAATGGTGAACCCGGTGAAGAAAAATGGGTGCAGTTGGAGTTGAAACTGTTAGCTGATGTGGGCTTAGTTGGATTTCCCAACGCCGGTAAATCAACGTTAATTGGCAGAATATCTGCTGCTAAGCCTAAGATAGGAGATTATCCATTTACGACAATTACACCTAATCTTGGTGTAGTATCGGTAGGTGAGGGCAATAGTTTCGTTGTAGCTGATATACCAGGACTGATAGAAGGGGCCCATACTGGAGTAGGCTTAGGCCATGAATTTTTACGACATGTGGAAAGAACTAGACTGTTGTTACATATAGTAGATATAGCTGGAACTGAGGGCAGAGACCCAGTTGATGATATTAACATCATCAATAGCGAGCTTCAGAAATATGACGAAAGGCTAGCTAAAAGGCCTCAGTTATTAGTGGCTAATAAAATAGATGTACCTGGAACTGAAGAAAATATTGCCAAGGTGCAAGCTGCTTTCCCTGAACAACAGCTTTATGCAATTTCTGCTGCTACTGGTCAAGGGGTAGACCAGCTAATTAATGAGGTAGCAAAACTGTTAGAAACGCTAGTGGAGGAAGAACCTGTAATTGAAGAGGAAGAAGTGCGACATGTAGCCTTTACAGATGCGCCAGAACGATTTACAATAGATGTAGAGGATGGAGTTTATATAGTCTCAGGAAAAGAAATAGAAAGACATTTTGCCATGACTAATTTTGATAATGAGGCTTCGGTTAGACGTTTCCAAAATATTATCAAGGTTATGGGGATAGAGGATGCACTTAGGGAAGCAGGCGCTAAGGAAGGTGATGTGGTGCGGATAAAAGACCTGGAATTTGACTTAATCGATTAATTACAATCTGAATGGAGGTACAAGGTTTAAATGGATTGCTTCTATTGTGGTAACTGTAAAATTAACGAAGCAATGTATTACTGCACTGCTAAAAATGAATTTGTGATTCCTAATGAGACTAAAGTAGTTGAGAAGTCAAAGACCCAAACTAATTGGAAAAAGGGCAGCTCTCAATATGAAGACAGGCGCAGACGCATTAAACAAACAGAGATAAAAAGTATTGGTTAGACAGCAGAATTTCTGCTGTCTAATTTTTAAGCACTGATTATATAAAATAGTGAACTTTTAATAAAGTTATGCTATAATATTTGAAATACAAAATATAACATCTAAGGAGGTGTACTTCTAACGGCATTGCCGTTAGTACATCTATGTTAACAGGTAAACAACGCAGGTACTTAAGAGCCTTAGCAACAGAAATTACGCCAATATTTCAAGTTGGCAAGGGAGGAATGAATGATAGCTTAATAGAAGGGGTTTCTGATGCTTTAGATGCTCGTGAGCTTATTAAAATTAGAGTATTAAACAACAGCTTGCTTAACACAAAGGATGTTGCTCAAGAAATATCAGAAAAAACAAA
The DNA here is from genome assembly GCA_033549265.1 of Bacillota bacterium. Taxonomy (GTDB): domain Bacteria; phylum Bacillota; class Desulfitisporia; order Desulfitisporales; family JAWSUQ01; genus JAWSUQ01. Next base: position 3,506 of record JAWSUQ010000070.1, on the reverse strand, counting down.
TGCAGATTTAGTACAGGTTATAGGACATAACTTGATTTTATTTCGCAGATCCACAAAGAAACCGCAGATTGAACTTCCGTAACCACAATTAAAGGGTGATAAGGTGAAAAAGCCAATACATAAAGCTTTGTCCGATGTTAATAGAATAGTAGTAAAAGTAGGGACAAGCAGCTTAACTCATAGAACGGGAAAGCTTAATATTGTCCAACTGGAAAAGCTGGTTCGTTCCATTGCTGACCTAAGTAATCAAGAATATCAAGTAGTACTGGTAAGCTCTGGAGCTATTGGCGCTGGAGTAGGAAAAATGGGGCTTAAAGAAAGGCCCAAAACCATTCCAGAGAAACAAGCAGCTGCAGCTGTGGGCCAAGGGATTTTGTTGCATATGTATGAAAAGCTCTTTGGCGAGTACGGACAAACTGTTGCTCAAGTACTTTTAACAAAAGATGATTTAAATGAACGAAAGAGATATTTGAATGCGCGGAATGCCTTGCTAACTCTTCTAAGCTGGGGTACTATTCCGATTATCAATGAAAATGATACCTTGGCCGTTGACGAGATTCGCTTTGGCGACAATGATACCTTAGCAGCCCTAGTGGCTGGATTAGTAGACGCAGACCTGCTTATTCTTTTGACCGATATTGATGGGCTGTACACTGCTAATCCAAAAACAAATCGAGATGCTCAGCTGATAACGGAGATTAATGAGATTACCCCTGAGATCGTTGACCTAGCGGGAGGGGCAGGCTCCAGCCTCGGCACAGGAGGCATGGTAACCAAAGTACATGCAGCCAAAATCTCTATGAATTTTGGGATTCCAATGGTTATAGCCAATGGTGGAGCTGACAATATTCTAACTGATATTATGATTGGCAAAGCAGTTGGTACCTTATTTAATCCTAAGGATCATAAGCTCCATAGCAAGAAAAGATGGATTGCTTATGGTTCAGACATTCAAGGGGAGATATTAGTAGATAGTGGGGCTGCCGACGCTATAGTTAATCGTGGTAAGAGCCTATTAGCTATTGGTGTAACGGGAGTTAAGGACAGCTTTGAAATGGGTGGCGTAGTTAGGATAATAGATCCTCAAGGCATTGAAATAGCCCGAGGAATTGTAAATTATAGCTCGAAAAATATTGATTTGATCAAAGGGGTAAGGAGTAATAAAATTGCAGATATTATCGGACATAACGATTATGAGGAAATAATTCATAGAGATAATATGACTGTTAAGGTATAGCAAATTGGATAAGGGGTGAGCCAAATGAACCAAAACCTTTTGACGGAGATGTATAATAAGGGGGCTCAAGCTAAAAAGGCTGCCAGAAAACTAGCGGTAATATCTTCTGAGGTAAAGGACAAGGCGCTAGTAGCCATGGCAAAGCAGCTTGAGTTTCAGTCGGCTAAAATTGAAGCTGCTAATGAATTAGATTTAATAGCTGGTAGAGAAAAAGGACTGTCAAAAGCCCTATTAGATAGGCTGATGCTTAATAGTAAGCGTATTACAGAAATGGCTGATGGATTAAGGGCATTAGCTAATTTAGATGATCCAGTGGGAGAAGTACTTTCCATGTGGAAGAGGCCCAATGGGTTACAAGTTGGAAGAATTAGAGTACCATTAGGTGTGGTGGGCATAATTTACGAAGCTAGACCTAATGTGACTGTTGATGCAGCAGGATTGTGCTTGAAAACCGGTAACTCAGTTATACTCAGGGGTGGCTCTGAGGCTATCAATTCAAATAAGATAATAACGGAAATTATTAGTACTGCTGCAGTTGAAGCGGGCATGCCAGAAAGTGCAATTCAGCTAATTGACACTACTGATCGGGAAGCAGTAAATATTATGTTAAAAATGAATAAATACTTAGATGTATTAATCCCAAGAGGTGGTGCTGGTCTTATTCAAGCTGTAGTTGAAAATGCTACAGTTCCAGTAATAGAAACTGGCATAGGTAATTGCCATATCTATGTAGATACTGATGCTGACCTGGAGATGGCCAACAAAATAGTAATTAATGCAAAATGCCAACGGCCTGGCGTTTGTAATGCTGCTGAATCCTTAGTAGTACATCAAGATATTGCAGCGGACTTTTTGCCGCAAGTAGCAAAACTGTTACAGCAGCAAGGAGTTGAGCTAAGGGGTTGTGCTGATACTAAGGGAATCTTGCCGCAGGTTAAACTAGCTACTGAGGAAGATTTTGGGGCAGAGTTTTTAGACTTGATTATTTCTGTAAAAGTAGTTGGAAACATTGACGAAGCTATTGAGCATATTCATCAGTATGGAACAGGCCACTCAGAAGCAATTATTACCGAAAATTACTCCAGTGCTCAAAAGTTTTTAAAGCTAGTTGATGCAGCTGCAGTCTATGTGAATGCATCTACCCGCTTTACAGATGGCTTTCAATTTGGGTTTGGGGCTGAAATCGGGATAAGCACTCAGAAGCTTCATGCCCGTGGGCCAATGGGACTTAAAGAGATGACCACGACCAAATTTATCATTTTCGGTGAAGGTCAGATCAGGTCGTAGAACTTAACACAAAATAATTTATTGAGGTACATTTTATGGCTAATAAAGCGTATCGTTACGGCATCATGGGAGGAACCTTTGATCCCATTCATTACGGACATTTAGTAGCAGCAGAGGCTGCTAGAAGTAAGTTTAATCTTGATAAAGTTATTTTTGTTCCTTCGGGTAGACCACCTCATAAAAGCAGTACGGAAATAACCTCTCCGGAGCATCGCTATTTAATGACGGTTTTAGCTACCATTACGAACAAATACTTTGAGGTTTCACGACTTGAGCTGGATCGCTCCGGTTATTCCTATGCCATAGATACAGTACGACAGTTTCACCAGCATTATGGTGCAGATATTGAGCTGTTTTTCATAACAGGTATTGATGCTATCATGGAGATACTTACCTGGAAGCAAGTTGATGAATTGATCTCAGAATGTCAGTTTATTGCTGCTACCAGACCTGGCTATGGAGATCAAGATGTGACAAAGATTTTACCGGAAAAAATTACAAAGAAAATTTTATCTATATCTGTTCCTGCGCTAGCGATTTCCTCAACCGATATCAGAAATCGCATAATATCTAATGAGCCTATTAAGTATTTGCTTCCGGAACAAGTGGAAGATTATATCTATAAGCATAAAATTTATCACACCGCGCCATACTAAGATTGACTATTTTATACTTAAAAAAATTGGTGAGGTGAATTCATTTGGTCCGCACACTTTATGTAGGCAATCTGCCATGGCGAACAACAGTAGAAGAACTTTCTGAAACGTTTGCAGCCCATGGAGAAGTGGTAAGTAGTAGAATAATTACTGATAAGGAAACAGGTCGCTCCAGAGGTTTTGGTTTTGTTGAAGTAGGAGACAACGATGCTGAAGCTATGATTGAAGCGATGAATGGCACGGACTTTCAAGGTAGAGTATTAACGGCTGGCGCTGTGCCCGGTTTTCTGCCAGGTCAAGATAGGCGGAGACGATTTGATTTAATT
>JAWSUQ010000069.1:3155-10240 GCA_033549265.1 Bacillota bacterium | reverse complement strand
GTAGAATAGCTTAGACTTAATAAGGGATGAGAGGAGCTAAAAGTATGGAGTTTAATGGTTATGTAAGAAAAAATGGAGATGTGGGCATTAGAAATCATTTGTTAATAATGGCCTCAGTAGTATGCTCGGCCACAGTGACTCAGGCAATTGGTGCCCAGGTGTCAGGTGCAAAGGTTATTACACACCAGCACGGCTGTTCACAGTTAGGCTATGATAAAGATACTACTCTTAAAACATTAGCAGGCATGGGGAAAAACCCAAATGTAGGAGCTGTGTTAGTTGTAGGATTAGGCTGTGAAACTATTAGTGCTGATATGATAGCTGATGAAATAGCTAAAACCGGTAAGCTAGTGGAAAAAGTAATTATTCAAGAAGTGGGTGGCACTCCCGCTACCATCAGTAAAGGAGTTACCATTGCTCAAGATATGATGGCAGAATTATCCAAGCAACAGCGACAACCTGTATCTATTAAAAAGTTAACCTTGGCAACTGAATGTGGTGGTTCAGACGCCTATTCAGGTTTAACAGCTAACCCAGCATTAGGTGCAGCTTCAGATATGCTAGTGAACCTAGGCGCAAGAGTTATACTCAGTGAGACTACCGAGTTTATTGGGGCAGAGCAAATATTATGTAAACGTGCTGCCAACGAGGAAATTGCAGCTGATATTATCAGGATAGTTAAAAAAAGAGAACAGGATGCTTTAGATATGAAGGTAGATTTGCGGGGGGCCAATCCATCTCCCGGAAATATTGCCGGTGGCTTAAGTACTATTGAGGAAAAGTCCCTGGGCTGCGTTTATAAAGGTGGCTCCACAGTAATTAACGAAGTAGTGGAGTATGCTGATGCACCTACAAAAGGCGGTTTAGTGATAATGGACACACCTGGAAATGATGCGGAATCAATTACAGGAATGGTTGCTGGAGGGGCTCAGATTGTAGTCTTTACGACAGGCAGAGGTACTCCAGTAGGATGCCCGATTGCTCCAGTAATTAAAGTCTCTACTAATACAAAAAATTATTACAATATGCGGGAAAACATGGATCTAAATGCAGGAACTATTTTGACCGATGACAATACCATCAAAAATGCAGGTGAGGAAATTCTGCAGGAGATTATTGAAGTAGCCAATGGGAAAATGACAAAAGCTGAGATTCTTAATCACTGTGAATTTAGCTTAAGCAGGGTTGCTCCAAGCTTTTAATAAAAATAGTGGGACCATTTAGCAAAAGGCGAGGTGAAACAATGAGTAAGGACATTTTAATTGTAAACGAAAAAGATAACGTTGCTACCGCCTTAGTAGATCTACCAGCTGGTAAAGTAATTGTGCTAGAAAAAGGTGGCAAGCAACTTAAAATTTTAGATGAAATAGCCATTGGACATAAATTTGCCCTTAGCCAAATTGATGTAAATCAAAACGCCATTAAATATGGCGAAGTTATTGGAGTGGCCAATGTTGATATTAAACCGGGAAATCACGTTCATGTTCACAATATAGACAGTACTAGAGGGAGAGGTGATAAGAACTAAATAAGAAGGAATATTTTAAAGGTCGTACATAGGTTATTGCTAGTAAGTAAGGAAAATGGAGGAGGGGAATTTTGTGAAAAAGAAATTAATGTTTTTGTTAATGGCATTAATGATGGTTGCTGTACTTGTGGTTGGCTGCAGTAGTGGAGGTAATAGCGATAGTGGAGGTAGTGATAATGCTGCCAAGCCTGCTGATGAAAAAACTTATACAGTTAAAGTAGGTTATGAGAATCATCCAGGTGAGCCGGTAGACTTAGCAGTTAACGAGTGGAAGAGATTAGCTGAAGAAAGAAGTAACGGCAAACTTATAATTGAAATATACCCTAGCTCTCAGCTGGGCTCTAAGGTTGATGCCATAGAGCAAATGCAATTAGGAACTAACATTATTTATATAGCAGATGCTGGCTTTTTAATGGACTATGTACCAGACTTGGGCATTTTATCTGGCCCCTATTTAGTAGAAAGCTTTGACGACTTATTTAAAGTGCTTGATAGTGACTGGTTTGCTCAAAAAGAACAAGAATTACAGCAAAAAGGCATAAACATTGTTTCAGCTAAGTGGATCTATGGGGATAGGCATATGATTGCTACTAAACCTGTTATTAAGCCTGCTGATATGAAAGGGTTAAAAATCCGGGTGCCAAACAGTAGAATCCAAATAGCTGCTATAGAGGCTATGGGTGCTACTCCGACACCAATGCCATTGGGGGATGTATATCCAGCAATGGCCCAAGGAGTGGTAGATGGTGCTGAGAATCCGCTACCGGTGATTTATGGAGCAAAACAGCACGAGGTTGCTAAAAATATATCTCTAACAGGTCATATCAAGATGATCGTCACTTGGCTAGCCGGCCAGAAATATATTGATACTTTACCAGCAGATATTCAGACTATCCTAAAGGAAACTGCTGATGAGGCAGGATTATTTAATAATAATATAGTTAAAGAAAAAGATCAGGAAACCATCGATCAATTTAGAGCTGAAGGTGCAACCGTACATGAAGAGGTAGATGTAGCTGCTTTTAAAGAGGCTGTACAAGATGTTTATACTCAGTTTCCTGAGTGGACACCAGGACTTTACGAAACAATTCAGGAAATTGTTAAGTAGAACTTAAACTATTGTTAGGGCCCTAGTATTTGCTAGGGCCATTTCCACCAAATAATTTATAATTTAGGGGTGGTAAATTGGGTAACCGCATTAAGAATCTATTTTTAAATATGGATGATTTTTTTGCATCTGTATCATTAGTGATAATTGTCGTAGTAACTATACTAGGAGTCTTTATGCGCTATGTAGTAGGTGATCCATTAAAGTGGACCGAAGAAGTACTTCTGGCAATGTTTGTGTGGTTCACTTTCTGGGGAGCAAGTTCCGTCACTAAGCGGGATGGTCATGTAAGCATAGACTACTTGGTTGATAAACTACCCATTGGAATGCAGAGAGTATTATCTATATTTAGGCTATTAGTTATTATCATGGTTACATCAGTTGTCCTAATTTTATTAGGCTATCAGTTATCTGCTCAAGCATGGAATAAACTAACCCCTATATTAGGTATTAGATACACTTTTATTGACCTAGCTGTACCAATGGGGGGAATTCTTGCATTAATTCATTTAATTAGACAATTAATTATCAGGATTAGATTAAACAGCACGACTCCTGAAGGGAAGGAGTAGAAAATATGAGTCTAACGCTTGCAATTATTACCCTATTTATTCTCTTTTTAATTAATATTCCTATCTCCTACTCCTTAATGGCCAGCACCCTTATATATTTTTTAACCTCTGATTTAACGCCGATGATTTTAGTGCAACGAATGATAGGTGGAATTGAATCTATTCCATTGCTAGCCGTTCCCTTTTTTGTTACTGCTGGGGTTTTGATGAATTATACAGGAATCAGTAAGAGAATGGTGAACTTTGCTGAAGTTATGACGGGACATTTGCCTGGTGGTTTGGCTCAAGTAAACGTACTGCTAAGTACACTTATGGGAGGATTATCAGGGTCTAGTATTGCTGATGCAGCAATGCAGTCTAAAATACTGGTGCCTGAGATGGTTAAGCGAGGCTATTCCAAAGCCTTTTCAAGTGCTGTTACCGGTGCTTCGGCTTTAATTACACCGATTATTCCTCCTGGAATTGCCCTTATAATATACGGTTATGTAGGAAATGTATCAATTGGAAGGCTTTTCTTAGCAGGGATTTTACCCGGTGTTTTAATGTGTGTTATATTAATGTTAACAGTACATTTTATTTCGAAAAAGCGCGGATACCTACCAGCTAGGGATAAGGCTGCTAGACCAAAGGAAGTACTGATTGCCTCACGAGATGCCTTTCTTGCTCTACTATTACCCGTAGTAATTATAGGTGGGATTCGCTTTGGCATATTCACTCCCACGGAGGCGGGTTCAATTGCAGTTATATACGCCCTGTTCCTGGGAGCTATAGTTTATAGAGAAATGAAAATTAATCATTTAAAAGAAGCATTATACGAATCTGTATCCACAACTACATCTATTCTGTTGATCATTGCAGCGGCAAGTAGTTTTGCCTGGGTTTTAACATGGGAAAGAGTGCCTCATATTGCAACGGAGTTTGTTACGAGCTTAGTTCATAGCCCTTCAATGTTTTTACTAGTTGTAAATATTTTCCTATTGATTATTGGGATGTTTATTGAGGGTAATGTTGCCTTAATTATTTTGACCCCTCTATTAATGCCAATGGTGAAGGTTTACGGGATTGACCCAGTCCACTTTGGAATGATTTTTATTTTTAACCTTTCAGTAGGAACTTTGACTCCACCGCTAGGAACTATTATGTTTACCACTTGTTCAATTACTGGCACAAAAATAGCTGATTTTCTCAAGGAAATAATACCTTTTTATATTGTGCTAGCTATTTGTTTGATATTAATTACTTATTTGCCTATTATATCTTTATGGCTGCCAAGTGTCTTAATGTAACAAATGGACTAACTATTAAGATGATAGTTACAAGAAGACAGGATAACATCCTAAAATAACAGAGTTAGGGCTGAGTAGCAATGAGCAAGGTAAATGTAACTATAAAGTTTTTTTCAACCATTGCCTGCGAAGCAGGCTGCAAAGAAACAGAGTTAAGGGTTTCAAGTAAGCTAATAACAGCGCTGGAAGAGATAGAACGGGCAACTAATTCCAACTTGTACCTGCAGCTGCAGCAGGGCAGAATTAGTCTACTGGTTAATGGTCGCTCTGTTAAACTCAATATACAAGAAAATATATTAAAAGATGGCGATACACTGGCCTTTTTACCAATAATGGGAGGCGGGTAGCTTTGAGCTCTATCCTTTACAGGGGATAGAGCTTAATTTGTGTTCCATAACAAAAGGAGTCCCCTGTCTTGCTGCTACAAGACAAGTAGACTCCTTTGCCTATCAAATATTATTTAAGTATAGTCAGGTTAAATATCGGTACTGTTAATAGCTTTGTCATACTCATCTAGTATTTCCTGAGCTGGTGGTTTATCCATCAAGCTCACAATATAGATGGCTAAGGTGGAGAAGATAAAGCCAGGTACGATTTCGTATAGGTCAAAGATGCCGCCTGATAATGGGTTCCAAACTAGCACTGTTAACCCACCAATGATAATGCCTGCTAATGCCCCTGTTCGAGTAGTTCTGTTCCAATATAGGGACATTACGATTGTGGGCCCAAAGGCAGCACCGAAGCCAGCCCAAGCATAGGAAACCAGATCTAGCACTGAGTTGTTGTCAGGCTTTAATGCTAAGCTTAGGGCTACTAATGAAACACCGATAACGGCAAAGCGGCTAATCCAAATTAATTCCTTTTCAGAAGCATTTTTCTTATAGAGCCCTTTATAAAAATCTTCCGCCAAAGCAGAGGCACTTACTAAAAGTTGAGAATCTGCTGTACTCATAATAGCAGACAATACAGCTGCCAGCAGCAAGCCCGCCACTAGGGAAGGGAAAACCTGAGTAGACATCACCATAAAGACAGTCTCGGTGGCAGCACCCTCTAGCGGTGGCGCTAAGTAAGCCCTACCCACAAGACCTACTATCACTGCTGCTCCTAAGGTCAAGATAACCCAGAACATGGCTATGATACGGGCCTTTTTAATTTGACTGGAGGAGCTAATAGCCATAAAGCGTACTAAGATGTGGGGCTGACCAAAATATCCAAGGCCCCAAGCCAAGAGAGAGATAATGGCAATTACCGAAATTGCTGAGCCATCGGCTGAGGTAAAGGGATTTAAGAGCTCAGGGTTAATGGCTCTGATGGTATCAAAGGTCACTGAGGTCCCCCCCATTAACTGCATGCCCACAATAGGTACGATTATAATAGCAAAAAGCATTAATGTTCCTTGAATAAAATCAGTCCAACAAACAGCTAAAAAGCCTCCCAAGAAGGTATAAGCCACCACAAAAGCGGCACCTATTAACAGAGCAGTTAAGTAAGATACGCCAAAAATAGTATTAAAGAGCTTTGCCCCTGCCACAAAGCCTGATGCGGTGTAAATCACGAAGAAAATTAGAATAAAAACTGCAGAGATAGTACGAAGGAGTTTTGAGTTATCTCTAAACCGGTTTTCAAAGAAGTCAGAGATAGTCAATGAATTTCCTGCTATTTCAGTGTATTTGCGCAAACGTACTGCTATTAGCTTCCAGTTGAGATATGTACCAGCAATTAAGCCAATGGCTATCCATGAAGCCTCCACTCCTGTGGCGTAAGCATACCCCGGTAAACCTAGCAGTAGCCACCCGCTCATATCAGAGGCTTGAGCGCTTAGTGATGTGACCCAGCTGTTTAGCTTGCGGTCTCCTAAGATGTAGTCAGACATTTTGGTTGTCTTAGTATAGAAAATGATACCAACGACTAGAACGAAAACCAAATACAATGAAAATGCAAATAAAAGATTGAGATCAAAATCTAACATCATATTCCCCCTTTATGTAGTTTTATACATTATATCACATAATAATAAAAACTGAGTAAAAACTTCTCCTGTCAACTTAAAATTAAGTTTCATATTGAATACTGGGCTTTTGTTTGGGATAATGGGTCTAAGAAGGAACTTTGCAGGGTAGTATTGTAATGAACAATATATAAGGAGATGACCATGCAGATAATAACGTCTCATTTAAACCTAGATTTTGATGGCTTGGCGTCAATGGTGGCAGCAAGCAAGCTCTATTCAAAGGCCAAGCTGGTACTGCCTGACAAGATAAGTTTACCAGTGCAACGGTTTTTAGCGCTATATAAGGATACTATTCCTACTGTATCTCCAAAGCAGCTGGATTGGGAGAAGGTTCAGCAAGTGATTATTGTCGATACCGCAGCTATTGAGCGGATTGGTTCCTTTCGCCAGCACCTGCAAAAAAAAGAAGTAGAATACATAATTTATGATCATCATCCACCGGGTGAGGGGGATATCAAGGGCAAAGTAGAGCAAATTCAGCTGGTAGGTGCTACTGTAACATTATTGGTGGAAGAGATTAGGGCCAAAGAGATCGCAATTACGGCCTTTGAGGCCACTATTATGGCGCTAGGCTTGTACA
>JAWSUQ010000069.1:0-3145 GCA_033549265.1 Bacillota bacterium | reverse complement strand
CACTGACACCGGCTCTTTGGGATACTTGAGCACAACCCCTAGGGATGTAAGGGCTGCCGCCTTTTTATTAGAATGGGGGGCTAGTCTGGCGGTAGTAGCGAGATTTTCTGAGGGACAACTGCTACCGGAGCAGCAAGCTATCTTAAATGACCTTTTAACCAATTCAAAGGAAGTGAACTACAAGGGCCTGGAAGTGCTCTTGGCTTGGCATAGCCAGGTGGATTATCAAGGAGGGCTAGCTCTTTTGGCCCGGAAGCTAATGGAGGTCACAGGAGTAGCGGCATTATTTCTAGTGGTAGAGATGGCCGGCAAGGTCTATGTGGTAGGTCGCTCGGACAGCGACCAGCTAGATGTAAATGCAACATTAGCAGAATTTGGGGGAGGAGGCCATGCCAAGGCTGCTTCTGCCACCATTAAAGGCGGCAATTATGAAGAGATATTAGGGCAGTTGGAGGAGCGGCTGCAGCATTATATTAAACCTTCAATTTTTGCACGCCATATTATGACCAGTCCTGTTAAAACCGTTTCACCTGATACAAAGATTGAGGAAGTAGCCAAGGTTATGTTGCGCTACGGTCATACGGGGCTGCCGGTGGAGGCTGAGGGCAAGCTGATAGGCATTATTTCCCGCAGAGATGTGGACAAGGCTGTGCATCATGGTTTAAGTCATGCTCCTGTAAAAGGGTACATGTCATCAAATATAGTCACCGTCTCACCAGACACCACTTTGGAGGAAATGCAGGAGCTAATGATTGAGCATAACATCGGTCGACTACCGGTACTAGATCAAACGAGCCTGGTGGGAATTGTTACTCGGTCCGACGTCCTTAGCTATCTTCATGGTGAAAATGTAAAGGCTAAGCAGCTACTGGAAGCAACAGGGCATAATCAGCTGCTTCAGGATGTGGAGCAGCTATTGCAGCATAATATATCACCCGCAGTTAATAATGCCTTAAAGGCTATCGGCACTGTGGCAGATAAATTAGGATATGAAATATTTATGGTAGGCGGCATAGTCAGAGATATGCTGCTGGGAATTACCAATGAAGATATGGATTTAGCGGTGGAAGGGGATGCTATTCTGCTGGCTCAGGAGCTGTTGGCCCAGCGGGGTGGCAAGGTTACCAGCCATGAAAAGTTTGGTACCGCCACCTGGACTAGTCCCAATGGGCTAAAGGTAGACCTAGCAACTGCCAGGAGGGAGCATTATGAGTATCCAGCGGCCTTGCCTATTGTTGAACGGTCAAATCTCAAGGAAGACCTATATCGCAGGGATTTCACCGTCAATGCAATGGCGGTACAGCTGAACGGGGACAAAAGGGGCTATTTAATAGATTTTTTCCAAGGATATCAGGACTTGCAGCAACGGATCATCAGAGTGCTTTATAACCTGAGTTTTGTGGAGGATCCCACCCGGATCTTGAGGGCAGTGCGATTTGAATTGAGGCTAGGTTTTGCTATGGATGATCAAACCCTTGGGTTGGCTATCAATTCGGTAGATAAGCTGGCGGCAGTTTCAGAGCACCGCATAGCTACAGAGCTAAAAAGTGTGTTTAACGAAACAAATCCCCTAGCAGCTACGGAACGATTTGAGGAAATTGGTGTATGGCATCAGTTGATTAATGAAGAAATGGTAACTCACCCTAAGCTAAGGGCAATGGAGGAGCTCAGGGAGCTTTTAGAGCAGGCTTTTGAGCTGCGGTTGTTGGAAGATAAAGACCAACGGTGGCTAATGTATTTAGCAGCTCTATACTATGGAGAAAACAATTGGGTGGAAGAGTTAGAGAAATATGCTCTTTCAAAAAAAGATAACAAACTTATCAATGAGCTGGCAGAAATAGCTGGAGCAGTTAAAAAGCCCATTACAAGCTGTGTTATAAACAGTAGCTTTAGTAAAGCTAGTATTACCAGTGGCAACCAGGGAGAAATCTCCTTAAGCTGCATTCATGCCCAGCTTCATAGCTATAGCGCCGCTGCTATTGTCTTTTATGCTGCCATAAATGCTGTTGACTACAGTAGTCCCAGTGATCATGACAAGGATTTAGGACAGCGGTACCTAAACTATTTGGTGGCTAGACAGAATCTAGTCAATCCGCTATCAGGAGCTGATCTAAAGGAGTTGGGGGTTACCCCGGGGCCCATTTACTCTAGTATATTTATGCAGTTAGAAATGGCCCTGCTGGATCGTAAGATTACCAATAGAACTCAAGCCTTGCGTTGGGTTAAGAGCAATCTAGTAGCTAATAGGCTTTAGTTAAACCAATTGAGAATTATGGAGGGTTATTAAATTATGACACAGCGAAAAGCAGTTGTATCTCTTTCGGGAGGATTAGATAGTACTACTAATATGGCTATTGCCCATGACAAGGGCTATGCCATTTACCCTATTACCTTTAGCTATGGCCAGCGCCATAATATAGAGTTGGAGTGTGCCAGGAAGGTGGCCCAACACTATGGAGTTGCCCAGCGACATAAAATAGTTGATATATCCTTTTTACAGGAAATTGGTGGGAGTTCTTTGACAGACCTGTCTCAAGAAGTACCTGTGGGGGAACCTACAGAAGGAATTCCGTCAACCTATGTGCCCCATCGAAACTTAATATTTACCTCCTTGGCAGCTGCCTATGCGGAGGTAGTTGGTGCCAGCCTGATATATCTTGGAGTAAATGCCTTAGATTATAGCGGTTATCCCGACTGCCGCCCTGAGTTTATTGCTAGCCTTGAGGAAACTATAAACCTGTCCTCTAAGAAATACGTAGAATTGGGGGAAAAGATCCAAGTAGCAACACCGCTATTGCACTGGACCAAGGCAGAAATTATCAAGGAAGGGATGAGGCTAAACACTCCTTATCACCTATCTATCTCCTGCTACCTGGGAACTAACTGCGGTGAATGTGATAGCTGTCGCCTGCGGTTGAAGGGCTTTAGCGAGGCAGGCTATACGGATCCAATTAAATATCTGGAAAAATAGAACAAGCTTAAGGGAGTATATTATTAGATAAATAATAGCTCCCTTTTTTTACATGCTTATTGAGTTGGGCTTTGGCAACAAAATCGTAAATACTGCACCGCCGGTAGGGCCGTTAGCCACCAAAATGCTGCCCTCATGGGCTTCCACTAGCCCTTTAGCGATTGCTAATCCCAG
>JAWSUQ010000068.1:0-10285 GCA_033549265.1 Bacillota bacterium | reverse complement strand
TTGATTATACTATATGTATTTTTTTCTTTCAAACACAATTTAGCGAAAGAACAATATTTTAATAGTTAAGGGCAATTTAATTATTTTAAAATTTCAAATCTTATGTTTACTAGATAAATAAATTATGATAATATAGTAATAATATTATTATACCAACTGAAGGAAGGTGCTGGCAAATGGAAAATAATTATGAACAAGTTATTATAGAAATACCAAATAGTATCCTACTCCAATTAAATAATATCTGTGATTGCGCTAACCTCCAGCAGAATCCTAATAGTTTGGTTATGGAATGCCTTAAATATACTGCAAAAAATGCATCATCTTTTCCTTCCATAGACTGGCAGGAAGATGGAGATTCCTACGAAGAACTGGTTGGTTCCTTAGATTTTGATAATATCTAAAAATAAAATTTAAGAGACTCTCATTTGAGAGTCTCTATTTTCATCTATACCCTTTTTCAATTAGCCTCTTCTATAGTGAAGTTAAAGCTTTTATCTTGCTCAGCTTCAACTCCTAAATGGGGAAGTACAATCTGACGAATATATTTATATGTAAGGGGCTGTTGCCGTCCATTTAGAAACAAAAAGTCACTTTGATGAGTCTTAAGATAATTGTCTAGCAATTTTTCTATCTCTTTTAATATCTTTTTTGGTAAAGACCGGTTTAATGGCAAATTTTCAGCGCTAGCTTTAGGCAAATTGGCTAGCTCAACAATTGAGAGCTTGGTGGAAAAAACTAAGCAAATAATAAGCCTATCTCTCTCGTTCATCAGACTATTTGACAGGATTTCTTCTATCCTATTGCCTAAATCCTTCTTTGGTAATTTAATAACAGTTGGATGCAAATTCTTTGGGATCCTAATTCCCTTACTTAATGGGTTGCAGCTAATTATTTCTTGCTCCATTAAGAAGTTAAAAAAGGCTTTAAGGGAAGCATATTTCTTCTTAACCACCGAGTCTTTAGTGCCCACTGCTACTATTTGGTCTAAATAATCCTCTATTTCTTTCTTAGTAATATCTAAAACTGCTTCTTTTTCAATAGCCACTAAAAATAGTCTGACATCTCTCTCGTAAGTTTCGATAGTATTAACAGACTTATTTGTAATAAGCATATATCTGACAAACTTTTCGATAGCCTCTCCCTTATTCATCCTGCGGCCTCCTATTACTCATTATCTCTATTATATACTATTGGAATAAAAAGAAGAATAAAAAGATGCTATCCAAAATTTGAATAGCACCGGTTAATTTCGCTCTGTATAATATTATCTATCTATTTTAATCATTTGGACTGGCATTGGGGCTGAAATTGCTACAACTATTAAAGGCTTTTCTCCCGTAGCCTTTACTCCATGGATCTGTTCCTTAGCTGCAACTGCTACTAGCCCAGGCTTGATTTGATGGCTTTTGCCGTTCTCTAAGTAGTATTCCCCTTCACCCTCAAGTACCACCCAGATATCATCAGTCTCAGGATGATAATGAGCTGGAATTTCTTCCCCTGGAGGCACATACCACAGCACCCCATTTGTTCTTTCATTTTCATGAAAAATAGTTTTTATTGCTTTATCTTTTTCTTGAATGCCTGCCAATATCTCAGAGATAGTAAAAAATCTATTACTCATTAAACTCCCTCCTTATCTTTATTTTAAATTAATATTCTGCAGACGACCATAAACTTCCTCTATTTTCCTATTAATTATAGTATTTCAATTTGAAAAATCAAGATGTGATATACGTCTCATCTACATTGTGATATTTGCCCATGTACCTTAAAAATTATGTATACATGCAATTTTTCTATTGATTTTTAATTTTCTGAATTATATACTATTATTAAACCAAGGAGGTGCATTTAAAATGACTAAAGCAATTTGTGTTAGCTGCCAAATATGTGGAAAAGAAGGTCAGGCTGATTTACTATGCACCACAATTTTGCTTGATAACCAAAAAGAGCAATCTTGCTGGTGTGTATGTTCAGACTGCCAACCGACTTTTCAGGAAAAGATTCATGGTTATTATCAAGATATAGTTGATTAATAGTTAATTAATATTGAAGAAAGCAGCCAATTTTATTTTGGCTGCTTTCTTTAAATTTATACAAACATGATAGCGTATATAATTCCAATTAATCCTGTTATAGCTAAGAAATATACTACTTTTTCAAGCATCCTGCCCTCTCTCTCCATTGCTTTACCAAACATCCCAAATACTAAGGGATGAACTAGGAAAGGCATAGCAAAGATAAAAGGAATAAGTTCAGCCGCAGTTTCACCAAACATTCCTCCTTGAATTGCAGCAAAAAGACCAAAGTGGGAAATAGCTGAACTCTGGGCCATGGCGGCATAATTCATTGGCAAATCACTAATATTTAATAACAGCAGTCCACCAAAAACTGCTATCAGCTGCCACCCCATGGAAAATTGCATTAAACCTTTTACTTCTTTGCTGTCTTCACCTGCAGCATTTCTCAAGGTACGAAGAGATTGAATTGTCAACAAAAGTCCTATAGCTGCTATTAGTAATGCCCAAGAAACTAGAAGCTGTTCCCGCTGAGCACTAATAGCCAGTACTGAAAATACAAACACATGTCCGAAAAAAGGTATATTTATCATAATAGGGGCTCTCATAGCAGCTTTTTCCCCTAAATCCCCTGCAGTACATGCTCCAGTAAGCCCTGAGTGAGATAAGGCACCTGCCATTCCAGGCGCAAGATTCCGCACATGATTTGCAGCTCCAAAAAATATTAATAATGCCAAACCACCAAACATCCAAAAAAGTTGTCCAAAGAATCCGTAGGCCATAACAGCATTCATACCAGTTAATTTAAAAGCTTCCGCTATTCTAGAGCCACCTATCATAAAATTTGCTGCTAATACTACTGGAATACCAGCAAATAAAAGGGCCCTAACGGTTGGACCTGCAAACCATTTGTATAGGACTGCTCCAAATGCAGCTGATAAAATCATAGCAAAAAATATCTGGGGTAACGCTATCACCGGTTTAACTAATTGGGCTATGTTAAAAGAAATAAATAACACCAACAAAATCGCCCCTATTTCATATAAACCCTTTCGAATATAAAGCGGTTTATTTTTTACCGTGGCCTTTGGGTCTATCAGAATAATAGCGCCAACTAAGCCAATATAGGCTATTAAGGGATAAGAATTTGCCAATACATCTGCGGCACCAGCGCCAAGGATTATTCTGTTTAGTCCTTCAATACCTAGTAACAAAAAAAATGTTCTTATAAGGTAAAATAGTTGGGTGCTATTTGTACCTAGCACTAATTCCTGCTGAGAAGCTATAACCATGTCATCCTTTTCCAAAGAAATTTTGCCAAGTATTTTCCTTAACTCCTGTCCGCCTACAAAAAAAGAAACAATAAGGGCTACTAAAGTAACTTTGCTAATTAAGTCAACTACAGGAAACTCTACTAATCCTGGTGTGGCTACTCCGCTAGCTACTAATACATATCCCATGGCTAACCCAAATATAACAATAATCAGAATGGGGGAATACCTAGTTCCTGCCACAACAGTTCTTGAAATTAACACCATTGGGATTACCATAAAAATCGTCAACCAAAAATCATTTAGCACCTGGAGTCTTAATATTTGGTCTAACGCCTCCACTTAACAATACCTCCCTGTTGATTAAAAATATCCACACCTAACTATACATAGATGAAGAGTCCTAATCAATAGTTGCCTAAAATGTCATATTAAAATAAATATTATAAACAATCAAACTATCCACAATAATTAGAATAATTCTAGCGTATGCAAAAAAAACAAAGGAGTAAGTACCTAACCCCTTTGTAATATGCACAGCCTAATAGTTTTTTATTTTATATCTTTATCTGGGTGATTGCATTTTGCAGTATCATCTTCTTCTAGTTCAACAAACTGGCAACTGGGACAGGTCAAAGCCTTTTTCTTCTGGCACAAATCCTCTTCAGTAACAGGGCAGCTTTCCACCAGAGTAACACCACATTTTTTACATTGCTTTTTATCTTTAATTTCCACCAAGTTGACCCCACTCCTCTCTTTTAACCAAGATTTAGAGTATTATTTCCTCGTTCTTTATTACTAATCTATATTCTATATTCTTTTTCTATTATTATTTTTCCTGCACTATCATACTTTTTACTAAAATTCTTTTAAATATACTTTAAGACCCCTTTAATAATATAACTTAGTATATTCTAGGGAGCAATTTAGCTGTTTTTAATTTATAATCATTAAAATCTTCATAAATACTACTTAGGGCCTTTTCTTCAAGATTAGTCTTAACTATTACTCCTGCTATCCCTAAAAGAAAGGCTAGAAAAGCTAGCATACTTTTAAAGTAGGTGGCACAGGCCAGCATGAAGATAATATTTGATAAATACAGCGGATGTCTAATATGGTGATATATTCCATTAGTATGGATTTGAATTATCGCTCCCTTGTCATGAAAGAAAAAAAACTCTTTACTTATATCAGCCAGGCTTTTTCCCCTAATGACTGTGGCTATAATAAAAAAGCTTGATCCTAATACTATCCATCCCACTCCTGCTGACTCTTGTCTTAGTAGATAGTCATAAGGAGCCAATATAACTGCTAATGTTAACGGTCCCCATACTAATGCTATCCCATAATCCCCTTGGTGATTTGGTTTATACAAATTTTTTGCTTTTATAATCGCATAAAATTGAGAAAGCCGATATGTAAAAATAAGAAAGAAAAAGGATGCAACGTACCAATCCATTTTTTGTTCACCTCTTATGGCTATTATAATATAAAAGTCTCAGGAAGATAAGACTTTAATCATATTAATAAAAATTATTAAAATAATTATCACCTTCATATCTTTTTAAAGAGGTTTTTATTTCCTTTTAGTAGAATAAATAGTTATATTAGAAATTATTCTTACAATAAGGCAGGTGGTAGTTTTGTTTAAAAGCATCAAGTGGCGTATCGGCGGAAGCTTCATTTTGGTAGCTCTTATTCCAATAATAATATTAGCTACAGCTTCCGTTACCCTGGCAAGAAATGCATTGCTTGAGAGAGTTGAACAACAGCTATTAACAACAGTAGACTTACTTAGTGACCAAATTGATCAACAGGTAAATTCATGGAAGCAGCAAATGGAGGTTATATCTTTAGAAAATGCTATTATTTCTGAGGATCTAGAGGCAACACAAACATATTTCCAGAGAGTTATGGAAACTAATGGGGATTATGAATCGCTTTTACTAATAGGAAGTGATGGCATTAGCTTAATCCATGATGATGGCAGCTCGGGAATCGATATTACAGATAGAGGCTATTACAGTGAAGCTATTAAAGGTAACGTTGTTGTTTCAGATGTTCTTATTTCTAGAGTTTCTAATGAACCAGTGGTAGTTGTAGCAGCCCCTATTTACCGTAACAACCAGATAGATGGGGTAGTTTTAGCTACTGTAAATATGAGTCTTATCAATAGCATTGTTAAAGGGGTAGACTTAGGCTCCACTGGTGAAGCTTATTTGGCTAACAAAGATGGTTATTTTATTACAGAAAGCAAATATATTGATAATGCTCCTTTAACTGAAAGTGTAGATACTATTGCTTTTCAGGAAGGAATTGGTGGGATTTCTGGAACTGACACCTATCAAACCTACACTGGCAATGAGGTTATTGGTGCTTATTCTCTAATTCCAACCATGAACTGGGCGCTTATTGCAGAGCAAGGGACCAGTGAGGCCTTTGCCCATGTAAATCAGCTTACGCGAGCTATAAATTATATTTTGCTTGGTGCAATAATCTTCTGTGGTATTTTTTCTATTGTTACTACTCTTAGCATAATTAAGCCCATCAACCGGCTAATGGCAGCCTTTGATAAAGCAGAAAAAGGCGACATGACTATTCAACTAACTAGTAAGAAATTAAAGCAATGTTGGAAAGAAAAGAAATGTAATAAAACTGATTGTCCTGCTTATGAGAGTGAAAACCTCCGCTGCTGGCAAATTAATGGCACCCATTGCCGGGATCAAGTGCAAGGAAACATGGCTAGCAAGATAAAGGATTGTAACAACTGTGCGGTTTATCAGCATGCCGGTGGCAGTGAAATTGATCGCCTCGAAGAAAGCTTCAATAACATGCTATCTGGGCAAAAGGATTTAATTAGTAATATTATATACATAGCAAAAACTTTGGCTGAATCCTCAAGCCAACTGGCAAATGCTTCCGAGCAGGTAGCCCAGTCAACAGAGGAGATTAGCACCTCTATTAGTGAAGTGGCTATTGGCAGCAACGATCAACGCAAAAACATGGTGGAAGCTTCTAAAACCCTTGTAGAATTATCTTCTATGATCCAAATGGGGAGGGTATTAGCCGAAGAGGCTAAAAAAGCCTCTGTGCAAACTAGTGAGAAGGCTAACGCCGGTGAAAGGTCAGTTGACACCACCATTGGCAAAATGGCACAAATTAATGAGAGCGTATCCCTATCGGCTGATGTCATCAAGGAGCTTGAGCAGCAATCTCAAAAGATAGGTGAAATCATAGAAGTAATCAGCGGTATCGCTGAACAAACAAACCTGTTGGCCCTTAATGCTGCTATTGAAGCGGCTCGTGCTGGCGAATCAGGCAGAGGCTTCGCCGTAGTAGCGGAGGAAGTAAGAAAGCTTGCAGAGAACTCCCAAAAATCATCTCAGGAAATTACTTCTCTTGTAACTGCTATTCAGGCAAAGACAAAGGAGTCTGTTCAGGTAATGGTAAATGGAACTGAATTAGTTAATGATGGCAGTAAAGCTGTTCAAGAAACAAAGCTGGTATTTAAAGAAATTATCAATGCGGTTAACAATACTGTGGAGAGAATTGATGGTATCTATGATATTACTGGTCAGGAAATTGCCAGCTCCGATCAAATAGTAAATTTAATTGATAATATTGCTAAAGTTGCGGAGCAAAATGACGATTCTGCTAATACCGTAGCCTCTAGCGCCGAGGAGCAAGCCAGCTCAGTTGAAGAAGTTGCCGCCTCTGCAGAACAGCTTAATTCAGTAGCTTTAAAGCTAGTGGAAGAGGTAAGTCATTTTAAGATTAACAAGAATTAAAACTTGCTTCAAAAAGGAGGTTAAAATGTGGAAGCTTTTAACGTTACAGTCGATGATTCTTGGGCTATAATTTCACCGGAAGGAAAGCTGGATGCCTATAACTCAATTAAATTTAAAAACTCTCTTAAAAAGGCCTTAGATAAAAATTGTAAAAAAATTATCGTAGACTTGACGGCAGTTTCTTTTATTGATAGTACCGGCTTAGGAGTTTTAGTTTCAACTCAGCGGAATGTTGAAAAAATATGCTTAGTTGCCATCAGAAAAGAAGTTAAAGAGATATTTTTACTAACTCGATTAGATATTATCTTCTCTTTTTATGACAGTATCCAGGATGCAAAGAATGCTAGATAAAATAAGAAGAAAAATAGAAGGCTGCATTTTGCAGACCTTCTATTTTTCTGTTATTAGCTTGTATACGTCCTGGCGCCGATGCTGTAGCAGGGGCAGCTGCGCTCTCACATCCGTTAACTTACTGAAGTCAATATGGCCATATATCACATCTTCTTTTTCGCTACCTCGACATATTATATCTCCCCACGGGTCCACTAGCTGAGAATGTCCATATGCCACATAACTAGCTGATATATCCCTGGCAGGTGATGCCCCTATAATAAAAGCTTGATTGTCTATTGCTCTGACTTTTAATAAAGCATCCCAGTGAGCTGGTCCTGTAGTCATATTAAAGGCTGCTGGAATGATAATTATATTGGCCCCTTGCTCTACCATTAAACGAATTAATTCTGGAAATCTAACATCATAACAAATGGCTACACCAATTTTACCCCAAGGGCTTTCCACTACTGTAATGTCTTGGCCAGCAGCTAAGTTATCTGACTCATAAAACTTTAATCCTCCTGGAAGGTCTACATCAAACAGATGAATTTTGCGATGCTTGCCAATTATTTGACCGGCAGAATTAAAAATATAGCTGGTATTGTATATCTTGTCCCCGTGGCGTTCCGGAATAGAACCACCTACTATGTATACCTGATGCTGTTTGGCCAGGCTAATCAGCTTAGTTACCGTTTTTCCTGTAGCTTCCTCCTCAGCGTAAATAGAAAATTTGCTACCTTCATAAGGACAGTTGAACATCTCTGGCAGCACTATTAGCTTTGCTCCAGCGTTTGCGGCTGTACTTATCATACCCGCAGCAGTTTCTAGGTTGCTCTCTTTATTATCAGTCACCGCCATTTGACAGATAGCTACTGTACAATTATTCATGGCATAACCTCCTAAAATTATTTCTAAGACTTTTCTTCAATTGGTAACATATTTCCTGCATTAACTGTAAATTAACTACCCATTGCGGCTAGATATTTTAAAATACCAGTACCAATAGCTTCAGCCATCTCCTGCCTCCATTGAGGGCTTGCCATCTTTTGCAGATCATTGCTATGGGTTATGAAGCCCACTTCTAATAATATAGTAGGAACTTCCGTATTCTTTAAAATAAATAGATTGCTTCTAGGTATAGGGACGTCATGATCTAATACCTGCACTTTCTTTACCTCACCTATAACAGTCTCTGCAAAAATTTTTGCCTCATCATTATCTCGTTGGTAAAAAATCATAGCACCCTCTTTACTTCCGCCAGCAGCATTAACATGGATACTCACTCCTAATAGGCCTTCATTTAACCTAGCTGCTCTTGCTTGCAAATCTTTTCGATGCCTCCCCTTCTTTAACGCTCCTCCTAAATCAATATCAGTATTTCTTGTAAACCCTACTGCAATCCCCCTGTTGCCAAGAAATTCAGCGGTTCGCAGCACAATATCTAAATTTATGTCTTTTTCTTTCAAATCCCCTTTGGAAGTTCCATTGTCTACTCCCCCATGTCCTGCATCTAATATCACTGTTGCTTTATCAGTAAAGATGCTAAAGGAAGGGACAATTTCAGTAGCTGCTAATACACCTAATACTAGCTTTATGAAAATGACAATTCCAATAATAATTATTGTTCTTTTTTTAATGAAAAGCAAACGCATTGCTTCCACCTGACCTTTCCAATAGCTTTTTGCTTAAGATTATGCATATAAAGCTAGGCCAATTCCCAAAGAATAAATTTTTCATTTTTCAATTGGTTTAATCTCTTAATTTCCTATTGACTTTATCGGATTTATATGGCAAATTTAATAGAAGGAGGCTAGAAATATGATTAAACTATCAAAAGAGCAATTTAATACAATCTACTGGCAAGCCATTAGAGAACAACCTAATGAATGCTGTGGTATGCTAGGGGGATTGTTCGGTGCCAATGATGTTATTGAGGTAACCGCAGTTTATCCCATGACCAATGCAGATCAAAGCCCCGATCATTTTTCACTTATTCCAGAAGAACAATTTAAGGTAGTAAAAGAGATCCGTAAAAATGGTTGGAAGCTAGTTGGAAATTATCATAGCCATATGAAGTCACCGGCTAGACCCTCACCAGAGGATATTAGATTAGCCTATGATGCAAATATTTTATACTTTATTATTTCTATCGAAAAACAAGGCATTCCTGTGTTAAAAGCCTATAAAATTGTCAATAGTGTCTATTCAGAGGTTCCCCTTGAAATAATCTAAAGAAAAATGAGGGATATAAATGGAATTTAATACCAAGCTACTCCATGGTAATTTTAAGCCTGAAGAAAAAACTGGAGCAACCACCTTCCCTATTTATCAGTCCTCTTCTTTTCAGCATAAAACAGCTGAGGAGCTAGAAAATATCTTTAATGGTACTGACTATGGTTTTATCTATACAAGAATCAATAACCCTACCATCGACTCTTTTGAAAAGAGAATTTCCTCATTAGAGAAGGGTCTTGGAGCTATTGCTTGTGCCTCGGGTATGTCTGCAGTAACACTGGCGGTGCTTAACCTATTAGAGCAGGGAGATGAATTGGTCTCTAGCTCTGGAATTTTTGGAGGCACTTATTCTCTATTCAAGAGCTTATCGGACTTTGGTATAACTAGTAAATTTGCAGTAGATGCTTCTGTTGAGAGCTTTGAACAAATTATCACCGACAAAACAAAACTGATCTTCGTAGAAACTATTAGTAATCCTCGCTTAGATGTGGCAAACATACCTGCTATAGCAGAACTAGCACATCAGCATGGTATTCCCCTTGTTGTGGATAATACAGTTACATCTCCTTACATCTTTCGTCCTTTGGAGCATGGTGCTGATGTAGTTATCCATTCTACCTCCAAGGTAATTAATGGA
>JAWSUQ010000067.1:0-10334 GCA_033549265.1 Bacillota bacterium | reverse complement strand
GGTATCAAATAAATCCACAAATGTTAAGGAAAAAATTACAGTGATCAACCCTATTCCTAATGCAGCCATTACATCCATTTGCAGAAGAGTTGGCAGTATACTTGGTGGTGCACCAACCACATCTCCAACAGCTGTAGGAGCCGCAGTATCAACTTTAAAAATCATTGCTAAAATAGTAGTAGCTAAAATACCTATCAAGAAGGAGCCTTTTACCTTTCTGGAAACAAGATAACCAGTAAATACTAACCCAAATAAAGCTAGCAAAACTCTGGGTTCACTAAAATTACCTAGGGCTACTAATGTAGCTTGATCTCCAACAACTATTCCCGCGTTTTTAAAACCGATAAAAGCAATAAATAAGCCAATACCAACAGCAATAGCACTGCGCAAGGATTGGGGAACTGCTTTAACGATTGCTTGTCTTGCTTTTGTAACCGTTAATAATAGAAAGATGATACCAGATATAAATACTGCACCTAGTGCTGTTTCCCAGGGAACTCCCATTCCTAATACAATTCCATAAGCAAAGTAAGCATTAACCCCCATACCAGGAGCAAGGGCGATTGGGAAGTTTGCGTATATGCCCATTAAAATAGTAGCAAAGGCTGCAGCTAAAATAGTAGCAGTAATGGCGGCCCCATGAGGTATCCCAGCATCACTTAAAAATATTGGATTAACAAAAATAATATATCCCATTGTAATAAAGGTTGTTAATCCAGCAAGCACTTCAGTTTTGACATCTGTTTTGTGTTCACTAAGCTTAAAGAAATTTTCTAAAAATCCGTCTTGTGGTTTTGACATATCTTTTCCTCCTTATTTGGTTTAACATACCTGTAATTACTTATCCCCTTTTAGCTCACCTCCTATGCACTGACATTTTTTTCTTAAATATGCTTTATTATAGCTTATTCAAGCTTTATATTACAAAATTATACCATTATTTTAATTGAAGGAAAAGAGTGGGTTTGTTAAATTTTTCATTTGCTAAAAATTCAATGCAATAAAAAAAGCTACGAAGAACAAATAATTGTTCTTCGTAGCCAAGTAATTTACGGTTACTTGTAGAAACTCTTAGACCAATCTCTAAGATTATACGAAGTGCTTATTAAGAATAAATTATCTTACTATTTTAATTATTCTACCTTTTCTTAAATTCTCCTGCTTATTTATTAAACATTTTCTAATAATTATTGTTTTCTTTTGCTTTTATTAAACTCAGAATCTTTTCAGGTGTTGCTGGCATTTCATTTATTCTTACCCCTACTGCATCGTAGATAGCGTTTAATATAGCAGGGGCTGTTGGCAGCATTGCTGGCTCCCCTACCCCTTTAGCACCATATGGACCAGTTGGTTCCAGCTCCTCAATAATAATTGGTACGATCTCTGGCATATCTAATGAAGTAGGCATCAAATAACCGGTAAAGTTAGGATTTTTTATTTTACCATTTGCTAATTCAACCTCTTCCATTAAAGCATAGCCGACTCCTTGAGCAACTCCTCCGCATATTTGACCTTCTACACCCATCTTATTAATGGCCTTACCCACGTCATGGGCAGCAACTATCTTCACCACATCCACTTTGCCAGTCTCCGTATCTACCTCAACCTCAGCAATTTGCGTAGCAAAAGCATAAGGCCAATATGGGGCGCCCTGTCCGGTCTCAGGGTCTAGCTCTGTGGTATGGGTGACGAAGGTATATTCCCCCAATAATCTAGCTCCACCAAATCTAACTCTGGTGGCAACGTCCTTAATCCACATGTATTTCTGAGGAAAGCCTTTAACATATACTTTTCTTTCTTTCACAACTAAACCACTGATAGTATTGACCCCTAGCTCTCTAGCAGCTCTTTCTAGCATTACTTCCTTTGCTTCTTGGCAGGCCAAGCGAACCGCATTACCAGTTGTGTAAGTCTGTCTGGTGGCGGCAGTAGTTCCTGCGTCTGGAGTGGTAGCTGTGTCTGCAGAAATGACGGTAACATCCTCTGGATAAATTCCAAGCTCTTCAGCGGCAATTTGAGCAAAAACTGTATCAGATCCTTGCCCTACATCTACAGCACCAGTTAATACGGTAGCAGTGCCATCATCGTGAATTTCTACAAAGGCACTAGATGCATCAGGAAAGCCATTGCCGTACCCTGTGCCATAAATAATTGAGGCTACGCCTATACCGCGCTTCTTCACCATTTATTCCACCTCCTGTTGAGCGGAGAATTTTTCTGGAAAATACTTAGCTGTTGCTTTAATTGTCTCCACCAATCCTACACTAGATTCTAAAATTTGACCGGTAGCTGTTTGGGAGCCTAGCTTCAAAGCATTTTTTAAACGTATCTCAATAGGATCAATCCCTAGCTTTCTTGCTATTATATCTATTTGGGCCTCGTGGGCCATAGGTGGTTGTGCTGCACCAAAACCTCGCATTGCTCCAGCAAAAGGATTGTTAGTATAGACGGCGTAAGAATCTACCTTGACATTAGGTACTTCATATGGTCCCACTGCATGGACTCCAGCCTTCCGCAAAATATTAGGTGCCCATGAAGCATAAGCCCCGGTATCGCCAATTATTTTAACTTCTGCAGCAGTAATATACCCTTCCTTATTAGCTCCAGTTTTATATTGCATTTTCATTGGATGCCTTTTACAATGGGCTAAAAAGGATTCCTTTCTATCGTACACCATCTTAACTGGCTTGTTAAACTTCATGGCTAGTAGACATGCATGCACCTGTAAAGTCATATCTTCTCTTCCCCCAAAAGCTCCGCCAACCGCAGTAGTAATTACTCTAATCTTGTTGGTGCTTACATTAAGAGCGTTTGCTATCTCTAGTCGATCCCAGTGAGCATATTGGGTTGCAACGTATAATACCACATTTCCTCTGTCGTCTACTTCAGCCAAAGCTGCTTCTGGCTGTAAAAAAGCATGATCCACCATTTGTACCTTATATGTGTTTTCCACTATTTCATCGGCATGTTGAAAGGCTTTCTCCACATCGCCTTTTCTAATTTTGAGATGATATGCAATATTTCCATCATCGTGAATTTTAATTGCATCTGGCTCCATAGCTTTATCAGGATCAGATAAAACAGGAAGCTCCTCATAGTCGACCTGTATCAAAGATAAAGCTTCTTCTACTAAATCCAAATCAGGTCCACCAGCTAATGCCACTGCATCGCCAATATATTTAACTCGTTTATCCGCCAGGATTGGCTGATGCTGATGCAAAACCCCGTGAGCATTATGCCCCGGAATATCTTTTCCCGTCAGTACCTTTACTCCAGGAACCTGCTCTGCCTTAGTTGTATCAATATTAATTATGTTAGCATGAACGTAATCGCTTCTTAATGTTTTGCCAAAAATCATCCCAGGTCGATAATAATCTGCTGGATATAAGCTTTTGCCTAAAACCTTTTCCTTTGCATCAATCTTGATTACGCTTTTTCCTATATTACTATAGCTCATTTGCATCACCTGCCTTGACTACCTGTTCAATAGCATTAACAATGTTGCTATACCCAGTGCATCTACATAGGTTACCGGAAATAGCAGTTTTTATTTCATCACGATTTGGCATTGGATTTTTGTCTAATAAAGCTTTAGCTGCTAAAATCATCCCCGGCGTACAGTATCCACATTGGACTGCACCATTTTTCATAAAGGATTCCTGTAGCGGATGTAGGTTATCCCTTGCTCCTACTCCCTCAATTGTGATAATACTCTTATTTTGGCACTGAAGAGCCATTACTAAGCAAGAATTCACTATTTCCCCTTCCATAATTACGGTACAGGCTCCACATTCTCCTTCTCCGCAGCCTTCTTTTGTACCAGTCAATTGAAGCTTGTCCCTCAATACATCGATAAGCCTTAACCGGGGGTCAATCTTTATCTCAATAGGCTGTCCATTCACATTCATTTTCAATGTCTTATGATCCATTAGTTCTGCCCCCCTTCAAGCTTGTGCACAAGTTTATTAAAAGTATCCCTAGCTACCCCATTTACGGCTTCGTTTTTATAAATTGCTGATGCTCTGCTGCCAAGCTTTTCCCGAACGATATCAGCAATCATTTTTATTGCAGTTTCAGTTACTTCCAGATTAAGATTCTTACCTATTAAATAATCTTCAACCTGTACTACTCTAAAGGGATTTGGAGCAACTGCCCCTAAGGATATACCCGCCTCTAATACCTCATTAGCAGGATTGACTTTAATGGCTGCAGCCATACTCATTCTAGCTATAGCAAGGGCATTTCTTCTTGCTAGCTTGGAAAAGCTGCTAACTCTTCTAGCCTTTACTCTAGGAATATGGATATAGGTTAATAACTCGTTAGCTTGCATATTAGTTTTCCCTACCCCCACCAAGATATCTGTAATTTTTTTCTTGCTATTACCCTGGGGAGAAATTAGAGAAACTTCAGCTCCAAAAGCAACTAATGAAGGCACTGAATCTGCTGCTGGCGATGCATTTACTATGTTTCCACCGATAGTGCCTTGATTTCTTATTTGCGGAGAGCCAACAGTAGTGCAGGCCTCTACTAAAGAGCATAACTCAGCTCTTAAAATTGGATGCTCAATCACTTGAGTGAAGGTAGCCATAGCCCCAATAATAATCTCTGTATCAGTAATTTTAATTTCTTTTAACTCATCTAATCGTGATAGATCTACAATATTTGCTGGAGCAGCTTTACCTTCCATTAAGTGGATGACAAGATCAGTTCCTCCTGCTAAAATTCTTACGTCTCTCAATTCTGCCAACAATTTGTTTGCCTCTGCAATGTTTTGAGGACTAAAGTAGTCAAACTGCTTCATGTTACAACTCCTTTCAAGATAATTTCACCTAAAAAACTTGACTTGTTGGTAATCATCGTTAGTATCAATGTCCTTAAACACTAAGGGATCAGTTACTTGTAGCTTAAATATATTTTGTGAATGATTCTGTAAAATATCCCTAGCACCTTTATCTCCAGTAATTTTCCTCAACTCTTTGACATATTTAACGTCAATCAAAGGAGGATTTCCTTTAGTTTGAAGATAGTAGGGAACAATTATATCCCTATCAGTACCTACGTCCTTTAAATATAAAAATGCTTTCATCATAAGAGCAAGTAAAGTGCTGCTAATAAAGGGCTGGTCCCCTAAGATAAAAAAAATTCCTTTAATGTCCGCTTGTATATTATCAAGACCAGACTTTAAAGAATTACTTTGACTATGTTCGACACTTTTAGGAAAGGCTACCTTAGCATTATATTTTTCCGCTATTGTAATAATTTCTGGATAAGTAGTAACAACAACAGTCTCCAGTTGCTGCAGCATTGTTAAGGTCAGCAAAACATTCTCAATAACTGGCTTGTCATTAAGGGGCAGTAGTAATTTATTTTGTTTACCCATCCTTGATGAGCTTCCAGCTGCCAACACAACTGCTCTAAACATCTAATATCACCTTTTTAACCGGATGGTTCTTATCCTCTACTTGAGTTACAATTATACCATCTAAGGATATATTTTTGCTTTCAGCAATTAATTCAAATAACTGATCATAGTGCTCGCTATGGTTTACATCCCACTTATTTAAAAGCAAAAAGCAATGCTGATTTTTAGCTATGCCTTTTAATAAACCAGCGGAATCCTCCAGCAGCTTAATGATTGTAAAAGTATCTATGATATCATTGATGCGTGTACCGCTTATTCTAGAAATAAGCTCAGCCCGATGGGCAAATTGATGGTTTAAAGGTTTGCCTAAGATATCCATACCAATAATAACTAAAATTATATCTGAGCAGCCTGGTATTTGGGGCTCATGGTCTAAATTTGCTTTAAGAGACTTTCCTCGGCTGCCATCAGCCTCTACTAATATTGTTTGCCAGCCTTCCCGTAAAAGCTTTTCATATTTCTCTAACCAAAGGGGTGGAATACCAACGATTTTTTTTTCTTCGATGATAACATTATTAGCTAAAATAGCTAGTGTGCCTTGATTCTGGCTAATCCACTGAAAAAATTCATGTTCATCTCTAACTAATATTATTTTATTGTTGTACTGCATATCTGTTGATAGCTTGGTTGTGGTGGTGATCAGCACCTTAGAACCTGCTGCTAATAATTCTTCGGCTAATGTTAATAGGGTGGTGGTTTTACCACCAGCTCCTACTAATGATAAAATCCCACCACCTCTTAAAGGTAAAACGTTTGTTAATTTCATTTAGACCTATTCTACCACTGGAGGCAGAATACGATTATTATTAGCATCAACAATCCCTTGGTCAGTTATTTTCCAAACAGGACTTGTTGTTAAGGCTAAGAAGGAGAGATGCATAAATGGAGCATGTAATGTACCACCCAGCTGATTTGATACAACTTCATGCAACTCCTCTAATTTTTTAGTTAGCTCACTACCACTAAGCTCATCAGTCATTAAACCACCAATAGGCAAGCGTAGCTCATCAAGTACTTGTCCGTTCTTGACCACAGAAATACCGCCACCCATTCTAATAACTTCATTTACAGCTAAAGCCATATCTTCTAGGTTTGTACCAATCACCATTATATTGTGAGCGTCATGAGCAATACTTTCCGCAAAAGCACCGCTTTTCAGACCGAAGCCTTTTACAAAAGATCTGCCAATACTTCCATTTCTACCGTATCTTTCAAGACAACACATATGAATAAGATCTTTGCTGGTATCGCTTTGAACTATTCCTCCGCTCACAGCCATCATTTCTTCAGAAGCTTTTGTTAAATTTTGATCAGGAATTGCTTCTATTACTCTAACCTTAGCACTAGAACCATTGGCTTTAATCCCAAGCTCTTCAGCCGTTACCCTTGACCGCTTAACCGACATTTTTACTGTAATGGGGTATTCATATGGTGGGATATCTTGCACCATTTTTCCATCCTTACCAGCCAGCTTTCCTTTCAAATAAACTTCTGTCACATTCATTTGACGAAGGTCGCTAATTACCACTACATCTGCCTGCTTCCCTGGAGCCAGTACTCCTACATGATCAAAACCAAAGTAGGTTGCAGGATTAATAGTAACCATTTGGATTGCTTCAATTGGGTCTACCCCTTCTCTAACAGTTCGTCGCACTATATCGTTCATATGACCTGTTTTTTCCAGGTCATCTGCCACCATGTCATCTGTAACTAATACGCATCTTCTCGAGTCAAGCCTTTCCTCAGTAACTGCCTTGATACATTCAGGCATATTTCGTTGAGTTGACCCTTCTCTCATAAAAACATATACACCGTAACGAAGCTTTTCCACACACTCATCCTTGGTGGTAGTTTCATGATCAGATACTAAGCCACCGCCACATATTATATGAGCTGCCAAGTCACTGCCAAATAGCTCTGGTGCATTGCCGTCAACCATTTTACCAATGCTTTTGGCATAAGCAGTAGAGCTAATCAAGTCGGTAATTACCTCAGGTGTATTTTTATATACTGGTTTAACGTTACTAAAACCCTGCAACTCACCAATTCCTATTACATTATGATAACTAAGTATCTCTTCCATATCCTTTGAGGTTATATCATAACCAGCAGTCTCTAGCCCTGGTGAATCAGGAGTCAGACATGGAACTACAAAGTACACATTGTTCGGCACATTTTTGGCCTCTTCCGTCATTGCTTTCATACCTACTGGTCCCAAGGCATTTCCAATTTCATGAGGATCGGCTACTAAAGTTGTAGTGCCTGTTGGGATAGATAGTCTGGAAAACTCAGAAATTGTTAGCATGGCACTTTCAAAATGCATGTGAGAGTCGATAAATCCTGGAGTAATAAATTGTCCTCTTACATCCACCACTTCAGTATTAGGACCAATTAAGTCAGTGGCATCTCCAACCTTTAAAATGTGCTCTCCTTTTATGGCTACATCACCGGGATATACTTCCCGAGTAATTACATTGACAACTTTTCCATTCTTTAATACTAAATCAGCATGGACAACCTCGCTCATCAAAGTATCAACAAGCTGACGTCTTACTATTGCTTCTTTGAAAACTTTTGCGTTCATTATACTTACCTCCCCTTATACTCGACAGAGTCTACTATTCCTACAATAGCAGCATCAACAGGGGCATCTTCCTTTCTTACTGCAAAAGGAGCCACACTGCCTACAACAAACAGAACTAATTCGTCTACACCTGCTCCTACTGTATCAATAGCTATTAAAGCTTCCCCCAGGGGCTCTAGTTTAGCATTTATTGGCTGTGTAATCAGCATTTTTGACCCAACAAGCCGGTCATCCTTTCTAGTGGCAATAACGGTCCCTACTACTTTCCCTAGTTGCATTATGCTCATCCTTCCCCATACCTATACTATTCAATCATTTAGAAAACTTTATTCCCTTTTCTAAAGCCAGGTCTTTTGCAAGGGGAGTAATTATAGTTGATCTACTTGTTTTTATGACAGCACCTGGCTCAATGCCTCTTATATCATCCTCAGTAATTACCTTTGCTGTCATTATATTTAAAGCATCCTTATTATTACTTTCTCTGTCACTATTGATACCAGCTTTATTTTTAGGTGATACAAGCTCCAGAATATCAGAAGCTTGCAAAAATTTTACTCCCATTTGTTCCAATGATTGCTGATGTCCTTTAACAAGAGCTTCTAAAGCACCAGCACCTTGATTTTCTTTTTTATTATAATAAGAAATGTAGTTTAGATTACAGCTTTCTTTAGCTGCTAGGATAGGCTTTGCCATTAGTAATCCTTGAAAGATTATATTTGAAGCTAATGTATCAGCAATACCCATAGCTACTTTTGCGGCGGAATTGACTGTCAATATAGGTACCACTATTTGTTCATGCTCTTTTAATAACTCCATCACTGTCACAGGTGATGCATCTGTAATAATCTGCATCAAGCCAGTTCTTCTTATCCATTCGTCCTTATTAACAAGCTTCAAGGCACTATTGGATAGCACTAAGCTGATAGGAATTTGTTTCATTACGCATTGGTTTACAAAGCTAATAGCCTGTGGTATTCCCCATTCTCCACCAGTTACAACAATCAGGTATTTCTTAGTAGTTGCTTGCTTACTAGTGCCAGTTGAATTTGAAGCATTTAACTGTCGTAAGGCTTCCTGTAAAATTGTATTATTAAATCCTTGGAGCTCCACTAGACATCACCTCATTTTCCATTTAGAGCTATTCCCAAAGGCGTTACTAGCATTGGATAGTCAGGCTTAATTACTTCTTTGCCCAAATATCTTGAAAAAATCTTTTCAAAGCCTGCTATAGTAGTAGCACCACCTACTAAATATATTCTATCTGCCTGATACGGCTCTATATGTTGCTTTACAATATGCGCCATCTTTTCTATTACAGGTGTTACAACAGGCAAAATCAAATTATGATTTTCTTCATTACGCTTATATGCTTCCGCATCTTCAAAAGATATTCCTCGATTACCAGCCAATACCAACGTTAAGTGGGTCCCACCGGTTGGCTCATCAGCTGTATAAATTACAGTTCCTTCTTGAAGCACGGAAATACCTGTCGTGCCTCCACCAATATCTACTACAATGCCATCCTCAATACTGAGGGCGCTAGCTGCAGCTGTCGGCTCATCTAATAAATTTGTCAGACTTAACCCAGCCGCCTCTAAAATATGCCCGCATACCGCCGCATTATTGCCGCTTGTTCCCGGTGGAATGGCTGTAGCACTATAATCTAGGCTGGTATTAAGATTAGCTTCAACCTCTTCTTTTAATCTCTTTACTATATCAACTGCTCCTAAGTAATCAACTACTAGGCCATCCTTTAATACACTGGCCCATTCTAAAGCAGCAGCTACCGGCTCATTCTGGCAGTCCACCACCACTAGGGCAATTGCAGCAGTACCTAAATCTACCCCCACCTTCAACTCATTATTCGTAAGCTGCTTTATGGGATTATTAATTAAGCTATTAAGCTTATGAATTCGATCAATATCTTTTTGCCAGTTCACATGCAACTCTCCATTAATCAGGTTCAAATTATTATCTGATGATTGTACAGCTCTACATTCATTACTAGCTTATCATTAGAGCTGTACAACTTCAGAAAATCATTTGCTATTAAGCTTGCTTTTCACATCTTCCTAAAATAACTTTTTCTACTTCGCTATGAGGCCTTGGAATTACGTGTACTGAAACTAATTCTCCTACCTTACTTGCTGCTGCAGCCCCTGCATCGGTAGCTGCCTTAACAGCACCTACATCTCCTCTAACCATAATTGTAACTAATCCAAAACCAATTTTCTCATAGCCACAAATTGTGACGTTGGCAGCCTTCACCATAGCATCAGCTGCTTCTATTGCTCCTACTAGACCTTTTGTTTCTACTAAACCTAAAGC
>JAWSUQ010000066.1:0-10348 GCA_033549265.1 Bacillota bacterium | reverse complement strand
TAAATCGCTGCAGGATGAACTAACTAATATCAAGGATAGTCTGGAAGCAGAAAACGAAGCTAATGCTAAAGAAGAGAAACAGGAGCCTAATGGTAAGCTTAAAGATAAGCTCCAAGAAAACCTCGAAGATAAGCTAAAGGATAAGCTACCAACTATAAAAAAGGACATTCCCGCAATTGATAAGGATAAGCAAGATAATAACAAAGATGACAAAGATGATAAAGATGATAAAGATGATAAAGATAAAGATAATTCAGGCAAGGGCCCAAAAAAACCGGAACTGCCCACCCCCCCCAAGTCTCCGTCAAAACCTGATAAATTAACTTTAAAAGCTTATATATTTCCAAAAAGCACAGCTGAATTTAAGCTGTGCTTTTTCTACAGAATACCCAATTTTTTTTGGTTGTATTTTTTCTTCTAATTCATTAGAATAGATTTGGGGAATCTGGTGTAGGTTCTACTTATAAAGAGAATAGAGGAATCAATAAGAAAAATGAAAAGAATATTGTTTGTCTTCAATGCTGTACCTGACTCTGAGCGTAAAGGTATTTACGGTGAATGTGCTTCTTTTAAGACTGTGAGTAATCTGCACCAGGCACTCTTGGCCGGAGGAAATGAGGTTTACCTATTAAACGCCAGAACTCCCCTGCAGGTTCAGGAAGAAGTAGCACAGCTTCCTACCATTGACTTAGCCTTTGTGATCGCAGAAGGCTTTTTAGATGTTCCAGATACCCTTTATGACGGAACAGGCTCTCAGAAAATTCGACAGGTGATTCAACAGCTTGGCATTCCAACCTCCCATTCAGATATAGAATGTATGGAGGTATGCCGTCATAAGGATTACACCTACGAAGCCCTTAGAAAAAGGGGCATTAAGATTCCTCAATTCATTACTATTACTCAAAAAACTAATTGGGATACTTGCTTTGCCGATGGCCAATTAGGCTTTCCTCTTTTCGTGAAGCCTGCTGGCGGCGGCAACAGCGTCGGCATCTCGGAAAATTCAATTGTAGCAAATATGGAGCAATTGAAGCAGCAGGCACTAGCGCTCTTTGCTGAGCTGGGCGATGTTACTCTATTGGCTGAAACCTATCTGCCTGGACAGGAGTATACCATTGGGGTCATTGGCAATGGTGTAAAAACCGTATTACCAATAGTAGGGTTTCCCACTAGTAAAAGAGTTCGATGCATTAAAACTAAGCGATACGAGTATAAGGAAAGAGAGAGCTTCCAGTTAATAACTAGCGAGGATCCTCGCTACTGGCAGCTTTACGATATCGCTTCTGCCACCTTTGATGCTGTAGGGGCCAGCGATGTTATCCGCTTAGAGGTCCGAGAGGATATTAATAAGGTGCCCCATGTAATTGATGTAAACGGTACCCCTTCTCTATCCACCGGGGCAAGCCTTACCTACATGGCTGAATATCTTAGCATCACCTTTGATCAGCTTATTAATGTGATCATTTATAACTGCTTTAACCGCTACGGCATTGTACCCGGCCAGAAGCTACAAGAGTTGGTCTACGAGCCAAAGCTAAAGCTTAAGGCCTATGGTCGTGAGGTTGAACAAGCAGTTTAGTACTGCGACTAAAGTTTCAGCAGAAATATAAAGCTATTTTCCCTGTTGTTTAGGGAAAATAGCTTTTTTTAAACTAGTCCTAAAAATTTTCTTTATTATTCATTTTAGATGTTATGAGCCATTCCAGTCAGGTCAAGTAGAAAATTGTAGGCACTATTGTACAAATCGACTATCGGCAAGAATATTCCCTGAGACACTAAAATTGCTACTGCTAAGCCCATTGTCCACAAGACTGCAAAAATAAAGATTGTCGTAAATTGGGCCTTCCACAACCCATGGATATGAACAGCTCCAATAAACATGAAGGCCAGGATAATTTGTGTCATGCATGCCACCACCTTTAACAAATTAAGAGCTACTATTAATTTCCGTCAGGAATTATTGGCCGATTGATCAACCCTGTACGTCTTATATTCATCTCCACTACTATGTCAACAACTAGGTTAGGAAAGTAGGTCTCCTGCCAATCTTCCTTCAACTGCTGCCATTTCTGATGATGCTGCCGATTGAAGATACTGCCGAAATTAAAAAAATCTGTCTCCAACTCCTGAGCAATAGTAATAGCTGCTTCGATTTCACTTCTAACCACTTCAGCTGTTCTGGCCTCTAAATGGCTCATCAACCCCTCATCCTGTGATAATGGTCTATTTCCCATATGGCCTCCTAAATTACCGTCAATTGACACTTCAATGCTCACCTTAGGCTTGTTGCCTTCAAATTCAGCAGTAACGTTACTGTTTACCTGAGATACCTCAATGCTTACATTTGGTTTTTCTGCTTCCGGAGAGCTGGCCACTATAATTCCAGTACGGACTCTGCCGTCAACCCAATTGAACCCTCTGGCCTCACTGCGGTTGAGCCACCCCACCAGTTTATCACCCTTAAAAACCGCTCCCCCGGTGTAGCGTAGAAGCTCACCCTCCACTAGGTTTTGCTTTAGGTCCAAGGTCTCCGGCTCCTGCTGGTTACCACCACCGCTGCCTCCCTGACCTGTTATAACTTGTTGACTTCCGCTGTTTCCGCCCCCCTCTGGCTCAATAACCCCTTCCGGTTCACCGGCATCTACTAGCTCAATTCTCCCGGCAATAGCCCCCCGAGAACCATTTAATAGACCTGAGAGAAATTCTGTAAAATCCATTTGGACTGCAAAGGAATTAGATTCTGAGGTTCCTACTAGTTCATCTATCATCATCCCAGTGGCCCCCCCCTTAATATGCTGAACTGAGATTATCTCCTTCCCTGTAGCTCCCTTGGCAATGACTACCCAGGCTACTCGCCGCAGCTCATGGTCTCGAACAAAAAAATCCAGCACCGGCGCAATTCCCTCGCGAGCTAATTCCTCCCCTATGACAAGCACCTGATTATGGGACCAAAATAGCTTATTAGTGGTCATCTGGGTGAAGTTTCTAACTGCATCAAAGGTTGACCAACCAGTACTTGAGATAACCCAAGAAGTAGGATCATCACCGCCGCCCCCGCCTACCACGGGGCTTATTAGCTGGGGTGGGTTGGCTATTTCAGCGGTGATCATTATTTTATCTTCTTCTATTGCTTTATCTATTGCTGCCCCTAATACAATCGAACGATCATTTAACTCCACCCTATTCCAGCAACCACTGCTAAAAATAAGAAAGATAATAAGCAGCACTCCTAGTATCTTGCGGAAAACCGTCATCGCTAGCTCTCCTTTTTCTTTAAAATTATAGATAAAAAAAGTAGCCCTACAGGAATGAAAAATAGAAATAGCCAGTTATGCACCACCCACCCAGCAGCAAAAAAGTTAATCAACTGAGGAAAGGACTGAAAGCTGGCCATACCTAATGCTATCATTAGTGCTCCGCTGGGCACAATTAGAAAATTGACAGCCTCTAAATTGAATACCTGGCCAAGCCCTAAGACAAAGCAATAATAAAACAAGGCAATTTTGACAAAAGAGGAAATAATCCAAACCGTCATGAAAATAGCATCTACTCGCTCTAAAAATTCTGCCACCGCAATTACCCGGGTAACAGCGATACCATGGAAGTTTAGCATTTCAGCCTGAGCTGGGCCGAACTCAGTAATAACAATAATAGTAGTACCAGTAATAATAATGCCTTGGATTATTAGTCCCAGCAATGTCATTTTAAAAACTCGCTTTTGCTGATTTACGTAAGGAAAAATCATCCCGATGGCCAATACCAGCATAAAGCCGGCAGCCACTACTATGCCCCCTTTGGCAATCATGGGCCATCCCGCTTCCACATATATTGGGAGCAAGTTGGAAGCAAAATTTAATTCCTTATAGACTAAGGCCCAGAGAATGCCAAACATAGTTATCACCACTAAGAAAAAAACATCATTTACCCTGGCAATGGACTCTACTCCCATGCGTACAGCATAAGCGCTTAACAAGGTTATTAGGGATAAGAACACTATAATTGGCGTTTCTGGCATAAAAACGGTAGTCATCAGCTCCCCTAGCTCTCTTATCAGGCTAGCTGTAGCAAAGAGAAAAAACCATAATACCCCAATTCCAATTAGCTTTCCTAGAAACTTACCCAAAATAGCTTCAGAAATTTCAATGATAGATTTATCCGGAAACCTCATGCACAAGGTTACCATAAGCCAGGCCATACCAATCATTAGCATGACGCCTATTATTTCAGATATCCAGGCATCCCTGCC
Organism: Bacillota bacterium; assembly: GCA_033549265.1. Lineage (GTDB taxonomy): Bacteria > Bacillota > Desulfitisporia > Desulfitisporales > JAWSUQ01 > JAWSUQ01. Next base: position 6,102 of record JAWSUQ010000066.1, on the reverse strand, counting down.
CACTCCTGCCCGCAAACTGGCAATTCCCGCCAGCACTACTGCAGTTCTAATGGTTACCACCAGCCAGGCTATTTGTCTAGCGCTAATTTTTCCATCAATAGACATGGCTTCACCTCGCTTCCATTACCTAAACTAACTTGTATCTATTTATTGCACTTTTAATCCCGTTTTGTTTCCTTTACCTTATGCTTATGGGGCTTGGTAGGCATGTTTTGGCCTGACTCCATTCGCTCTTGCTCCTGCCAGGTAAAAATTTCCGGGCGGAACCGATAGCTCCAATGAGGGACCCGCAACAACACATCCCTTAAGCCTACTAAATTAAAAGGACCGAAGGGCCACATATATGGTACCCCAAAGCTTCTTAAAGAAACTAGGTGAATATGAATGGCTATCACACCAATAGCTATGCCAAAATAACCAAGGCTGGCGGCCAACAGCATCATGGCAAACCGCAGCAACCGGACTGACCCTACCACGTCTGGGTTAGGTATTAAAAAGGAGGCAATAGCAGTAGCCGCAACGATTACTACCATAGGTGGAGATACTATCCCAGCAGAAATAGCTGCATCCCCTAGCACCAGTGCTCCCACAATACTGACCGCCTGACCCACTGGTCTGGGCATCCTTACTCCTGCTTCCCGCAGCACCTCAAAGGTTACCTCCATCACAAATGCTTCCACAAAGGCAGGAAATGGCACCCCCTCCCGACTGGCAGCAACAGTTAACAGCAGGGTAGTAGGCATAATTTCCGGGTGAAAGGTAGTGGTAGCTATATATAGTGAAGGTAGTAGCAATGTAACAGCCAAACCAAATAGGCGGAGCCAGCGGCTAAAGGTGGCTATAGGATAGCGGGAGTAATAATCCTCTGCTGTCTGAAATAATTGAAAAAAGATAGTTGGCATTATCAAGGCAAAGGGAGTACCGTCAATTATTAGTGCAACCCTTCCTTCCATAATGCTGCCTATGACACTATCGGGCCGTTCCGAGGTTGTGACAGTGGGAAAAATAGAAAAAGGAGCATCCTCTATCATTTCTTCTAAATAAGAGGACTCCAGGATTATATCTGTCTCAATTCGATTTAGTCTCTTCTTTACCTCCTCCAATACCTCAGGGTTAACTATTCCTTTAACATAGACAATAGCCACATCTGTTTGGGACTGACGCCCAATTTTAGTTGATTCCATTCTTAGATTGGGGTTCTTTAATCGCCGTCTAAGCAAGCCGGTGTTCATGCGTAAGGTTTCGGTAAAGCCCTCTCGGGGGCCTCTGATTACCACCTCACTGGCTGGTTCTTCGATGCCTCTTGCAGCAAACTCTCTAGTACTAGCTATAATAGCTTGGGCATAACCATCTAATAAAAAGACTGTATCCCCTGACAATCCTGCATATACTGCCTCAGCAAAGGAGTCGGTCTCTTTAATATCCCCTACATTGAGATATCGCTCCTTAATCTCTTCATAAAATGATCGAATATTTAAGGATGGTGATAAGGCCTTAGCTCCCACGGCTACTGATTTTACGATATTTTCGCTAATCATTTCCTTATCAGCCATACCGTCAACCCAAAAAATAGCAGCCTGAATTCCCTTCCCTTCCCCTACTACAAATTCTCGGAAGTTAAGGTCTCCTGATTCTCCTAGAAGGCGCTTCATATTATCTAAATTTATTTTTAGCTTGGTTGAAAGCTTTAGCTCCGGTGGAATTTCACCTACATCATCCTTTAGCAACTCTTGCTCATTACCACCAGGCTTTTTTTGCGCTTTCTTTTTAAATTTGGATTTAAGCTTCTGCCAAAAGCTATTCTGCTTTCTCATTAAAGTTACCCCTTTGTCTTATCCACTCTATATTGCACACTTTTAACAGTATTAGAAAGAATTGCATGAACTATACAGGTTTTAGATAGTTATTTTCTGCACTCCCACCCTCTGGTCATAGCCACAAATGGGGCAATATAGCAAATGGATACAGTCTTCTCCACCCTCCACATCGCCAATTAACTGATCTTCATAGGGGCTATAGGGACCTAAGTAGTTGTTGACCATTCCACCGTCTTCCCATTTTGTATTGCATCTAGGACAGTGTCCCTTAACATCCTTCATTCCATTACAAAGCGGACACGATAATTCCATCTTATCTCCTCCTACATGTTAAATCTAATGCTTTATGGTAATCTTATTTAAAAATATTTTTCCCATATCTATAAAAAATTACTAATTTTCCTCATAACTTTATGGAAACTAGTGCATAATATTTTTGGTTGTAAAAATAAACTTAATTCTTCGGAGGTGTTTTAACATGTATCAGTTTCAACAACAGATTCAGCGTTTCCGACAAGACCTTAACTCTATTAGCCAAATGTGCTCACAGCTTCAGCAATCAGAGCGAAGAAATCAGCAGCAGCTTCAGAGCTTATCACAAGCTGAAGGAAATGCTAGCCAGCAGCTTCAACAGCTACAGCAAATTTGCCAGCAAATGAGTCAGCAAATCAGTCAAATGGAGTCTATGGCTTCTCAAGTAAGTCAATCTACTAGCCAGTTTGGTCAAGGCACTGCTTACGGTAGTCAGTATGGCCAAAGCTCCTATGGTACTGGCGGATATAGCAGAACTCAAATGGGGCAACAATATCCTCAGCAAATGACTACTGGCTCTCAGCTTAGTTCAGCTACTACAACTGGTATCAACGCTAGCCCAGGAGTGAGCACAGGCAGCATGAGTATGTCAGGAGTATCTCCACAAAGAGGTGGCTCAGCAACTAGCGGCATGAGTGCCATGGGTTCACAGAGCATGGGTGGCCAAAGTATGAGCATGGGTAGCATGGGTAGCATGGGTATGGGCAGTATGTCCAACGAAGCTATAGGTGATATGATGGCTGGATCTCAGCTAGGACAAACCGCTTCCTTACAGAGCATGGAGCCTAGCCATAACGAAAACAGATATGGACAAAGAAGCTTATACTAATAAGTCAATGTTAAACTAAACAAAAAGACCTGGTTGCAACGGCATAATTGCCTACATCCAGGTCTTTTTTATTATTGTTTTGAGCTGTTATTTTTATCCCCACACCACAGCCTTTATTTACCCAAGGTGGCTAACTATCAAGAAATGAAATAGTATCTCTGCTGGATATTTTGCTATTAATACACAAATAATAGTAATATACTTTTTACAATTTGAATTTGGGATGATTCTTTATCAGAAAGGATTTGATTTAAATGATTGTTGCACAAGCAATATTGACCCAGTTAGCTAATTTTGGCGTAAAAAAAATATATGGTTTAGTGGGTGACCATATATTTCAACTGGTTCATGAACTAAGTGATTGTCCCCACCACACTTTTTATCCTGTCCGCCATGAGGAAACTGCTAGTCTAATGGCCTCTGCTCAGGCAAAGCTTACAGGGGAAATTGGGGTGTGCCTGGCCACAGGAGGCCCCGGGGCTGTTCACCTATTAAATGGAGTGGCTGACGCCTATAAAGATAAAGTGCCTCTATTGGCTATCACTGGCCAAGAAGCTACTAAAGACCTGGGTACTGAGAAAAAACAGGTGATCAACCAAACTAGTCTATTTGCTGGGATTACCTGCTTTAGTGAACAAATAGTGCATCAGCAAGCAACCGGGGATGTGCTGGCTAGGGCCTTAAGTGAGGCTATTGCTAACTCTCTGCCAGCCCATATTGTGATACCTAAGGATATCTTAAGCCAGCCTTATACCGGACAGATATTTGCCAGCTCTCCTTATCTAAATACCTTGCCTCAATCTCCACCAGAGGTAATAAAAGATGCTGCCGCCAGATTAAGTCAAGCAAAAGCTCCAGTTATCTTGGTAGGAAAAGGTGGAACAGTAGATTCTCAGGAAATTATGCAATTGGCCGAAAAGTGGCAGGCACCGGTAGTACTTACCTCAGTGGCCAAAGCAATGTTTCATCATGATCATCCTCTAGTATTAGGAGGCATCGGGGATGGCGGCAGTGAGGCTGCCACCAATATCATGAATCGGGCTGATGTTGTCCTTGCCATCGGAGCTAATTGGTGGCCGGAAAAATATCTTTCCACCAATCTTACAATTATCCAGCTTGACAGCAATCCCATCAGTTTAGCTACCAACAATCCTATTGCCTTTGGGCTAGTAGGTGATATTAGATCAATGGTGGAGCAGTTGACTAAGCTGATCAAAAAGTCAGCCCCCAAGGGATGGATTGAGGAAGTCAACAAGGAAAGAGCTAACTGGCTGGAGCTTATAAATCAGGAGCTTGCCCAAGCCGGTACCCCTTGCCCGCCAGCCAGTATTATTGACGGGCTAAATAAAACAGTAGCTAGTGATGCGATTCTTACCTTAGATGTAGGAGATCATTTCGTCTGGTTTAACCGCCTTTTTCAAGGCAGTGGACAAACTGTCCTCTTATCTGGGAAATGGCGCACCTTAGGTTTTGGGCTGCCGGCGGCTCTGGTGGCTAAATGCCACTATCCTGACAAGCAAGTGGTAGCACTAGTAGGAGATGGTGGCTTTGTTATGACCATGGCTGATTTTATTACGGCTGTTAAATTAAATTTGCCTATTACGGTAGTAGTAGTTAACAACAAGTCCTTTGCCATGGAGCAAAATAAAATGGTGTCTCAGGGCTTTACTCCCTTTGCCACCCAGCTTACTAATCCAGACTTTAAGCTTTTTGCCGAGAGCTGTGGCGGAGTAGGCTATACCGTTTCAGATTCTCATGAACTAGAGGAAACACTGCAGCGGGCCTTAGCTACTAATAAGCCTTGTATCGTAGACGTCCACACTGATACTACACCGCCACCAAAGCCCAAATAGACCTTAACACCTCTAAAAGCGAAATTTACTTAAATACCATTGTAAAATATAAGACCCCCGCATATCAAATCACAATCCATGCAGGGGTCTGCTATTCTAGTATAAAATTATCAATATTAGCCCAGCCAGCACACTAACTGCACCTAGAATTAGTAATTTATTAATTACCTCCACTTTTTTCAATACAAAGTAGCCAATTATAATAGTAGTTAACACCTCAGCATTTACAATCACATTTGCTTTGGAGACCGTAGTATACTGCAGGGCTAAAAAAAAGGAATAAAGAGCTAAACTGGAAAAAACTCCAGACAAAGCAAAGCTATGACTATAATTTGCTGTTATTTTTTCTTTAATTTCCGAAGCTCCCTTTGATGCAACCATAGTCAATGTAAAGCAGGTAATAGCTACAAAGGAGCCTATGGCTACCCCAATAATAGATGATGGCAAAACATCCATCCCCAGTTTTCTAGTTATATTGCCTAAAGAAAAGGCCAGCGCTGCTGAAAGGCCAAATATTATTCCTTTTTTAATAGTATCAGGGCTTATGTTTTTTTCTTTACCTGCAATTTCCACCAATTCCTCAGGCACAGTCCTGGTAACCTGGGTCTTTTTTACTTCATTGCTTCCCATGCTATAGGTAACCACCAGTAACCCCATGATGGCAATAGCCATCCCTAATAAAGCAGGCCAGCTGACTTTTTCACCTAGTACTAAAATCCCAATGGTAACAGTAAATACCGGCGAAGCAACTTTAAAGGCCGTAGATCTGCTGGCTCCAATAAATTCCATGCTGGAGGTATGAAAAAGCCTCCCCAGGTTGGAGGTAAGAAACCCCGCCAAAGCAAAGTAAAAAACACCTAACAGATTCAATTGGGGGATGAGCCCCTGGATCCAAAAGATAAAAATAACCATCATGTTGATGATATTATTAACCAAAAGGGTAATAATCATTGCCATATCTCTACTGCTTTTTAGCAGCCCTAGTCGCATATATACTGAGCTGACACCGAAAAATATAGCTGATGCCAATGCCAGCAGCTCCCCCAAAAAGTTCATTATTAAAGCCCTCCTCTAAACAGTTACCTATAAATTATAGCATAAGATGGAGCCTATAGGCAAAAACTTAACCCCTGACAACCAATTTAAAAAATTAGTTATCAGGGGCTTAGTTCATCTTAGCAGGATTCTTTTGTACATGCTGTCTCTCTTAGACCTTCTATGCCAGCAGCCTTTTGTAATAGCTCTGCTTTATCAGTTCTCTCCCATGGCAGCTCTATATCAGTACGGCCCA
>JAWSUQ010000065.1:0-10380 GCA_033549265.1 Bacillota bacterium | reverse complement strand
AACTGGTTTATCAATGTTAGGGAGGATTTTGTTTACATCCTCATGGGGTCTAGGGATAACGTGGACTGCAATTACTTGGCCTACCCGCTCTGCAGCAACAGCTCCAGCATCCACTGCGGCCTTTACTGCACCAACATCTCCGTTCACCAGCACTGTCACTAGTCCTCCACCAACATTTACTTTACCTACTAGTTGGACATTAGCAGCCTTAACCATGGCATCAGCTGCTTCCACACAGCCCAGCAAGCCTTTGGTCTCAATCATTCCCAGCGCTAACTGCTTCAATCTCCCCAACCCCTTCGGTAGTTATTATTTCTTTGCCACTGGTAAAATTGTTTCAACATCACCATGAGGCCTTGGAATAACGTGTACTGAAATGAGGTCCCCTACTCTTTGGGCAGCAGCAGCGCCTGCATCAGTAGCAGCCTTGACAGCTCCCACGTCTCCCCTGACCATTACTGTAACTAATCCACCGCCCACATGCTCCTTGCCCACCAACGTTACATTGGCTGCTTTTACCATGGCATCAGCCGCTTCAATTGCACCTACTAGACCTTTAGTTTCAATTAAACCTAATGCGTTATTCATCATTAATTCCTCCTTAGGATTTTTTTAATAATAGATTTTAAGATTCAAAAGCTTTATAATAAATAGAAATTAATTATTTAGTCCTTTTGATAACCTGATAGCTCAGCCCAATTGGCTGGGTAGGTTACGAAAAAGAACTTAACCTTATCGGGAGTCGAGAAGGTTACCCTAGTGTCCTTTGGTAAATAAAAGACGTCTCCTGCCTTTCCTCGATAGGTTTTACCGTCAATGATCATATCTAATGTTCCTTCGATAATGTAATCTAGCTCTTCATATTTTAGGTCCCATGAGAAAGTAGTGTCTTGTAGCTCCATAAAGCCGGTAGCCATGTTGGGACTTTCCCGATTATTTAATATTTCCTTTATCTTTACTTTGTCTTTGGGGTTACCAGTGTTAAACTCCTCCAGTTCTACACTGTTGCCCCTTATTAGTCTCAGGCCACTGGCATCGGCTTCCTTGATGAGGTCCTGGGGCCTTTGGTAGCCAGTGATGGCTCTGATCACTTCTTCGGTTATTCGAGCTATCAAGGTTGGATCCACCTCACTGACAGGTTGCTGTGATGAAGCTTCATTGATAGCAGGCGCCGTAGCTTTAACAGCAGTGCAGCCCTTGCCATATTCAATGGCTACTCCCAGCTCCTTAGCCACATCTCTGGCTGCTGGTGTGACAATACTCGCTTCATCTACGAAAATAGTTTTTTCCTTTAGTTCTGCTCGCTTTCTTACCTCAATGGCAGTTATTAGGGTCTTCATTATTACCGCTCACCCCCTTCCCCAAAAGCTATTATCAAATCAGATTGCTTCAAAAATCTCTTCCTAAAGCAAACACTTTTTTAAGTTTCGATGGGGTGATGGAATTACCACCTGCTCCACTAGCATTCCTTTTTCTGAAGCAGAAGCAGCTCCCCGCTCTATAGCAACTTTAACAGAGTCTACATCTCCAGTAAGAGTTAAGAAAGATTTGCCGCCAATCCCTAACCCCAGGCGTATTTCGATTAGCTCCACTGCTCCAGCCTTCACTGCAATATCAGCCGCCACTATGAGAGAGGCCACAGAAAAGGCTTCTACCACACCTAAGGCTCTAATATCTTCCACTATGGAAGTCCCACTAATAGCCGGAATCACTGCGGGGTGAACATTTGGTAAAATAAAGTCGTCTATTACCGCAGCTGCTCCTATCTCTCCGCCTGTTTTGATGGCATTCTCCACTGCTGATACATCTCCATAAACCAGTACGATATATTTTCCCGGGCAGATAGGCTTTGCTTCAAGAATGTCTACCGGTGCCGACTTAATCATCCCATCGGCTGCTTCTATTCCCTTGGCAATACTGTTAAACTCCATTAAGCCCATAGCTTGAATCATGGTGCATCCCTTCCTTCCCTGTCCTGGGTAATAACAATCCTATCGGAAACCTGGCTGACAAATCCGTTAATGCTGGCGTGGAGGTTGGCCCCTAGGCTTTTATCTGGAATTATGGCAATTAAATCACCTTTTTTCACCTGGTGTCCTACCCCTACTACTGGCACACTGGGAGCACCTACATGCTGTTTTAATAGCAAAGCAACCTGACTTATGCTGTATTCCGCTTCAGTTAAAGGTGCCGGCCGATCGTATTGACTTAAGCCAAGCCTAGCCACCAGTCGCTTTAGAGGCACCTTGCGGTCACTCTGCAGCTTGGCAGCTTTTTGCTCCTCTGGTGCGACCCCTGGGGTAATTCCTTTAGCCGCCAGCTCCTTTTTCAGCTTGGAGTTCACAGCCCTTGGGGATAGTCCCATGACACAAGCATATTGTTCGCAAACACCACACTCTGAGCAGCTTAGGGACATTTTTATTATTTTTTCGTCTCCATCCAAGTAGTTTAGGCATCGCATAATCCGATGGGGCTCTAATTGGTGACCCAGTAGATAGCGAGGACACAGATCAGTACATACCCGGCACTGGATGCAGGCTGCTTTTGCTTGCTTTACTATTCGCTCCATAGGCTGCAGCTTTTTTTTAACTAGTGGATGGTTTTCTTGAAGTACAATTAAGCCTTTAGTAGTTTTGGTGACAGGTTGAGAAATGTCTGCCACCACCTTGCCCATCATAGGTCCCCCTTCTATAACCCTCATCCCATTAAGCTCTTTAACCCCGGCTAATGCTAATGCGGTTTTTATGGATGTGCCAATTGGCAGCCTGAGGGTGGTGGCAGCTGCTACTGCCCCAGCAATCGTAAGGTAGGTATGGGTTACTGGCTTACCTTGTAGGGCGCCAGCAACATTTAACAAGGTCTCTACATTCACCACAATGCAATCAACTTTTAGGGGGATGTCCCCCTGAGGCACTAATCTGCCAATAGCTTCATAAACAGTAACGTGCTCATCTCCCGCTGGAAAAAAATCTCCTAAAATGTATATTGTGATAGGTTTGACAGAGTTATGGATGGCTTTTGTCAAGTTGGCGATTGCCCCTTTATATTTTCCTTTAAGAGCAATTACTCCCTCAGCCGCACCAGTTGCCTCCATTACTGCAGCTAATCCGGCAATTATTTCCCCTGACCGCTGCTCCATTAGCTGTTGGTCAACCCTTAGCAACGGCTCACATTCTGCCCCATTAACAACTATTGTCCTAGTACTTCCAGCAACTTTAACATGGGTAGGAAAGCCTGCTCCCCCAGCCCCAACAATGCCTGCCTCCATGATAATCCTTGCTATATCTTCTCCCACAAGATCACCTCAATCAGTTACTGTTCCTTTTCGTCAATTATCCCTACAATAATTGAATCTATGGGAGCATCCTCTAAGCCGCTCATCCTTCTAGCGGAGCTCCCTTCTGTGATCAATACTCGTTCACCAATGCCAGCACCTATTATATCTGCTGCCACTATAATCCTGCCGTTCTCTTCCTTTTGAGAATCTAAGAGCTGGACAATCATTAGCTTGATCCCCCTTAAAGACTCGTCTTTTCTAGTGGCCCAAACGTTATTAATTACTTTCCCGATCTTCAATGCTTCATCCCTCTTTTCCAGCCTTACCCAAAGGTGTAATGGCCTGCTTTAAGTTGCACCATCAACACATATATCAAACTGCTAAACCGATTTACTGCCTCTAGGATGTCCTCTCGCTGAATTTCTCCTGGCTCATAAAAGGCTTCAATTGCTGCCAGCTCCAGCTCCCGACACTGAGTGCGAATAAAGTTTAGCTGGGCCATCAACCTCCCTTGGCTTGGCTGAGGTGTAAAGTGATTTGTGTTATAATATTTGCTTGGATAATGGGACCGCTCCCTTATCTCTGCTGATGACCAGCCCAATAGCGTTAATGATGGCAGCGGCTCCTCCTTAACTTCAGCTCTCATCATCTGACGGCAATACTCTAACAGCTCTGTTAGCTCCTGAGCCAGCTGTTGCACCCCAAGCTTGTCAGCTTCGATTACTGTTTCTAGAATAATGGCTTCTAAGGTGTCTAATTTACCTCGGAATTTGATTACTGGATGAGCCTTGGCCACCAAGGTCTTTCCCCGCAGGTGGGTTAAATACTCTGGCTTTTCTCCCGACACCTCCAGGATGCTTTTTTTATTAAAAGCCTCTGCTGCTTTATTATTGGCTTCTCCAAAATCTATTGGCGCCTTTTCTGCAACTAGCTGAATTTTCCGTTCACTTAAGAATTGGGCCGCTGATGGTGTAAGGCGACACCCCTCAGGCAACATATAGGAGGTAAAAGGTGCTTTCTTGTAATTATCTCTGAGCTCTAGCTCAGTAATAGCCTTCATTTTCGGGCCCCCTTCCCTGTAACTAAGTTTAACCTTCATAATCTTTAGGGCTTCTTGCTACATTTATAACTGCATCGCGAAATGCTTCCGTTGCTGCTTTACAAGCGCTTTGGGAGCCAGTCAACAGCCCGCCACCAAAGTTGGTTTCTCCTGGCGGTCCATACCAGACAGCCATCCTAACATCTGCTGCCTTTAACGCCGCATCAATTCCGTATACTGATTCTAGCGGCGGAGCAATTAAATAAGCTAAGGATTCTCCTTCGTTAATCCCCGCTACCTTAGACAGATATGAGCCGGTTCGAGAAATACAATGGGCATAAAAGGCGATAGTTCCCTCTTCATTGGCGGTATAAAACCAAGCCTCTTCTCTAATACAAGCTACAGCAGCCTCTAGACCTGCCTTTACCTCCGCCGGATTAGGACCAGCCATTATACCGATAAATTCACCGGATAAAGGACCGGAAGCGTGAGCAGCTCCTGCATAAAATGATCGGGCATAGACAACTTCTACCGCCGCCTTTTTGGTAGCCTCATCTAAAGCTGTATAGCCGGCATCATCCACGTTGCAGGTAAACATGCCAATACTTCTTTGCTCAGGCGTTAGCTTTAGGTTTGTCTTTAAATCTTCAGACACATTGGGAATAAATTTAACAGCTAATATTTGCGGTTTGATAGGATCCATAATAGCCATGTTCTGTACCTCCCCTTCATATACTAATTTTTATTGGCATTCTCAAATGCCAAGGTTTTTACTACTACTGGTACTACTCTCCCACCCATGACAGGCTTGCCAATATCGACGTAGTCCCCATCATGAACCTCTATCTGATCTATACAAACTAGTTCCAATTTTTTTTCAGAGATAATCTCCAGAGTTTGCCCCAGCACCTTGCCACAATCTGCCTCTACCACCAGCACCAGTGGTTTTTTCTGCTGTAGAAAGCCCGCCATTCCTTCAACTATTCCCTTGCTTAACTCCTGAATAGCTAAGTAGCTCATACTATTTGGTTCCTTAATTGCTAATGCTACAGTTTCCTCAGGGTCCTCAGCCCTTATTCTATCTATAATTGCCCGGAGGGTTTTAGCTATCTCTGAGCTGTCTGCAGGTACACCATCAAAAAAGGGTGCCACCACCGGCAGGTTCCTTAAGGGTAAGGTGCCTTCGTTAACGTGAATGGTGCTGCCACTAATTTCTAAGGAATGAATCCCGGCTCCAATTACTGTTGCTCGGATAGTTTCACTAGGCTTTGTCAGCTTTAATCCCTTGGCCTTAAACAGCTCTCTAATGGCCCACCCTAACAGGGGACCCATATCTCCATATTTGGTCACATCACTGATTGCCACTGGCTGGTAATCATTATAGACGTAATTGGCTACCCCGCCGGATATCATAATTTCATCAACGATATAATCTAGCTTTAGCTTTGAGCTCATCAACAGTTGCTCCGCCAAAGGGCTAAAGCCCTTTGTAGTAATGGTTTCATAAATAACCTGGGCCATCACCATTGCCACTTTTTTCAATTGCTCTAAGGTTACTCTTGTACCTACTGTTAGGGGCAAGCCTGCTTCAGCTAAAACTAATCTGGCTGGCTCAGCAATAAAGGTAAGCTGATCACTGCCTTTTGCCAGCTCAATCAGGTGCCCCCCAATATTGACGCAGGCTGTATCAATAGCCCGTCCTCGTTGGAAGACGCCAATATTGGCGGTTCCCCCACCAACATCAATATTTGCTACAACCTTATTGCGCTCCTTAGAATAGCTGGCGGCTCCTGAGCCTTTCCCCGCCAAAATTGCTTCTAGGTTAACTCCTGCCGTTGCCACCACAAAATCTCCCGCAAAATCCGCCATCACCTCTAAAATGTTTCTGGCATTTTCTTTTTTTGCTGTTTCACCTGTGATGATTACTGCTCCCGTCTCCACATCGGCAGGGCTAATACCGGCCAGCTGGTACTCCCTCTGCATTATTTGATAGATAGCATCCCTATCTATCAGCTGATGCTGCTGGATAGGGGTAAAATGGATGTTGCTGCGATAAATAACTTCCTTCTCATCTATTATCATCCTAGGTATCATAGAGCCCGGGGATGAGTTTCTTATGGTTAAACGACTAATTACTAGCTGGGTAGTGGTAGTTCCTATGTCAATGCCAACACTAGTTATCCGCTTGGTATTCATAGCTAACTTCGAGTAAGCTTTGTACCGCTAGCTTTAGCAGCAAGGATCTGCTTAACTAAATCTACTAATTGGGCCCCCGCTTCGGCTGGAGGGGTTCCCCCTCTATGAATATTGGAAATCATAGTGCGGTCCGCTTCTACCGTCTTTTCTGTTGGCTTATAGATAATGTAGGCGCTCATGCTCTCTGCTGTACCAAGGCCAGGTCTTTCCCCCACCAGTTCCAGCACTACCTCTGCATTCAATAGCATCCCAATCTCATCCATCACCCTCACCCTGCCATACTTGACGAAGAAGGGGGCTCCTACTGTTATTCCTGCTGCCTTTAAGCCTTGCATTAGGGGCGGCAGTACATCCTTAATATTAGCTTCAATAGCAGTAGAGCTTAACCCATCCGCCACTACTATTTGCACCTGCACATTTGGTTGACACTTTTCTTTAATAGTTTTGATAGCTTGCTCCGACAGCTTCATGCCCAGCTCAGGTCTCGTTAAGTAATCCTCCTTGCTGCTGGCCATGGTTTCTACCGTAAACAAATTCATCTGCTTTAGAATTTCTACCGATACATCAAGAAATACCGCATCTTGAGCTACTGCATGGTCTGCTAAAAACCGGATTAACGCCCCTGTTTTTAATCTTGGACCAGCCCGCCAAAGGCCTATTCTGGCAATGGTCGCCTCTTTCATTGCTTTGAGAGCTTCTGCATTAGCTGGTTCCGGTACCCAAGGGTTGGTAATATCTGGTATAGTTAGCTCAGCTCCGTCATCTGCTACCTCCTCAACGTCACAGCTAGTTTTATTAGCGACGCAGCCTAGCTCTTCTGCTAATTTTTGTATTTCCTGCTCCACCTGCCGGTTGCTTGCTACCACACCTCTTTTAGTCAATTCCTGCAATACGCTCTCGACTATCAGCTTCTCCATATCCTTTGTTGCGTCCATTTATTATCACCCCCTGGTTATTTATCAAAAATAGAAGGATCGCCCGCTTTTTTGGTAAGCCTTCCATTCTCCATTAATCCCATTTTCTCCAGCCACTTTTCAAATTCAGGCAGAGGCCTCAAGCCTAAGATCTCCCTGACAGTAGCGTCGTCATGATAGCTGGTATCCTGATAGTTAAGCATGATATCGTCCCCGCCTGGCACTCCCATAAAGTAGTAGGCTCCTGCCATTGCACATAACATGGTCCCAATTTCCTGATCATTTTGATCCGCCTTCATATGGTTGGTATAGCAGGGTGCTATCCCCATTGGCAGCCCATGGAGCTTACCCATAAATAGGTCCTCCAGGTCACATCTGATGAACTCCCTGCCGTTATAGATAGTTTCAGGACCAATAAAGCCCGATACATTGTTCACTAAAAATGGCTTGAATTTCCTTCCAAAGCCGTATGTTCTGGCTTCTAAGGTCATTTCATCTACTCCACAGTGAGCTCCGAGTGAAACTTCAGAGCCTTGCCCTGTTTCAAAGTATAGGAAGTTAGGGCCAGTGCTAGTACCTTTGGCTTGCATGGCCGCATAAGCCTCATCTAGCATCCCTTCACATACGCCGAAAACCTCATTAGTCTTTTCAGAACCTGCTATACTTTGGAACATTAAGTCAATTGGTGCTCCCTTTTCTAATGCCTTCATCTGGGTGGTTACGTGGGCCAACACGCAATTTTGAGTAGGAATCTCCCATTTGTCCATAAAGTCCTTGACTGTTTGTAGCATATAGACTGTGTTTTCCACGCTGTCATCTACCGGGTTTATCCCAATAACTGCGTCGCCAGAGCCAAAGGTTAAGCCCTCCTTCATGGAAGCCATAATGCCATTAACATCGTCTGTAGGGTGGTTTGGCTGATTTCTAAAGGCTAAGGTTCCTGGCACCCCAATAGCGGTGTTGCAATGGGCGTAGGGACGAATTTTTTGGGCCGCATAAACTAAATCCATATTAGACATTAGCTTAGCTACTCCTGCAATCATTTCGCTAGTCATACCCCGGCTAATATGCAAAAGATCAGTGCCTGTGGTGCTATGGCTCAAGATATATTCCCGCAGCTCCCCCACTGTCCAGCTTTTTATTTTGGAATAGATTTTAAGATTGACATAGTCATAAATTACTCGGGTTACTTCATCTTCCTCATAGGGTATTACTGGATTTCTGTAAATGTCTTCTAGGGTAAGGTTACTAAGCACCAGCTTAGCCGCCACTCGTTCTGAGGCAGAGGCTGCGGCGATACCAACTAACACATCTCCTGATTTCTCTTCATTTGCCTTTGCTAGCACTTCTTTGACAGAGTTAAATTTAAAAGTCTTGTTGTATACATTGGCCTTTAAGATCATGCAAAAGCCTCCTTTCAACATGCTTAATGCAAGTTATTAATTCAAATAGATAGATATTAAGTCACTTCTAACAGCTGCCGCAGCTCTGCTATTCCTTCGCCTGTCACTGCTGATACTGCAAGGATTTCGTTAATAACTCCTGCTTCCTTCAACAGCCTTTTTCCTTGCTCCAGGTTTGCTCTGGGATGATCTATCTTAGTCATAACCCCAATGGCCGGCCTGGGAAAACCTTGGCTAAAACCTGGAGGGAACTGGCTATTATCTCGGGTAGCATCCTGGACAAACAAAAGTAGCTTAGCCTCCAAAGAGGTGGCAAATAAGGCCCGATAATAATAAGGGTTTTCCACGTATTCTCCTGGGGTATCAATCGCTTGGGAGTGATACTGGATTGACTGGGTCTTACTAACTCCCCCCGTCTCCTGAGCCAAGGCCTTGATTAAAGAGGATTTACCTACACCAGCAGCCCCTATCACCATTACCCGCCCTAGACTCATGACCTAGTTACCTTGGCAATAGAAAAGTTTAACTGCGCTTCCAAGACATTATTGACTTCTCTTAGGGCTGCTTCTACACTGGCCACATCTCCTGTTATCACTAACGCTCCAGAAAATCTGTCCAGAAATCCTATTTCAATACTGGCAGCCTTGGTAGCAACATCTGCTGCTATAATTACCGTTTCACCAGGAGTTAAAGTAAGTATTCCTACTGCCCCAGAAGCAGGTAGACCTAATTTTTCATAGATTGAGTTTACTGGATGAGCAATTATATGGGCCAAAGTTACTTGCTTCCCAGGAACGTACTCCTGTATCAAACGTTTTTTATCCTCCACCGCTATCATCACACTCCCATCTCTTGGGCGTTGCTATCATAACCACCCCCTAGCATGTTTTGGCAAATCAACAAGCTTTATATAAAGCTTTAGTGCAAAAACCATGCCACTCAAGAAGCTAGGCCAAGGGCCTAGTTGTTATAATGTTTTGATAAATTTGAGAATTACGGCATAAAGTCAATTTTGACTTATTAAGTCATATCCACTTCAATTGCTGAGACAATTTAGACTTACTACGGGAGCACTACTTATGAGCACAGCCAGCTCTTCAGGAGAGTTGACGATATGATCCGGCATTGTTTTGGAAAGTCTCTCAGCCCCATGCCACCCCCAGGCCACTCCTAAGGTTTTGCTGCCAGCCAGCTTCCCTTCGATTATGTCTCCCTCTGTATCGCCTACATAAAAGGCTGGTAGCTGGGGATATTTACTCCTGATAGCTGTTATTTTGTTGGCCTTACTTTTATCCCTTTCCGCACCTAAGATATCCTCCACACAGGTGATTCCATGTCTATCTAAAACAGCTTTTACTATACTTGCTACATTGGAGGTAATAATAAAAATCTTATTACTTTCCGCTATTTCAGCCAATGCCTCAGCTATTCCTGGAAACAGCCGAAATTGATTAATGTTCTGTTCCTGTTTTTCGTTATAGCTGCTGATGATATGCTCAATCTGAGCTGTCGTTGGGCCTTTTGTCAGCATAGACTCATAAATATTTCCTA
>JAWSUQ010000064.1:0-10397 GCA_033549265.1 Bacillota bacterium | reverse complement strand
GATGGGATTATAGTGGCGGATCCTGGGGTCTTTATGCTAGCGAAAAAATACTGCCCTCAGCTGCCAATCCACATTAGCACTCAAGCCAATAATACTAACTGGGCTAGCGCCCAATTTTGGCAGCAGCAGGGAGTCAGCAGAATAGTAGCTGCCCGGGAAATATCCTTAGAGGATATCAAGGAAATTAGATCCAAGGTTGACCTGGAGTTAGAGGCTTTTGTCCATGGAGCAATGTGCATGTCCTACTCCGGTCGGTGTCTCCTGAGTAATTATATGATCGGACGAGACTCTAATAGAGGAGAATGCGCCCATCCCTGCCGCTGGCAATACCATCTAGTGGAGGAAAAAAGACCTGGAGAGTACTATCCAGTGGAAGAGGACGAGCGAGGTACCTATATTTTTAATTCAAAGGACATGTGCCTCATTGAATATATACCTGAGCTAATTAACGCAGGCATTAATACCTTTAAAATTGAAGGTCGGATGAAAAGCGTTCACTATGTGGCAACTGTAGTGAAAGCATACCGCGAGGCTATTGATAAATATGTTGAAGACCCCAGCAGCTATCAGATAAACCCTCAATGGTTAATGGAATTAACGAAGGTAAGCCATAGGGACTATTTTACTGGGTTTTATTTTAAGAAGCCTAAGACTGAGGATCATAACTACCTAACCTCTGCTTACCTACGGAATTATGACTTTGTGGGTGTTGTTAAAGAATATTGCCATGACAGCAGAACCGTGGTGATTGAAGAGCGAAACCGACTAGCGGTGGGAGAGGAGCTAGAGTTTTGTGGACCTAACACTCCTGCCTTTAGAGCAGAGCTGGCTAAAATGTGGGATGAAGAAACGGGAGTAGAAATTCAGACTGCCCCTCATCCCCATCAAATAATTCGCATGCCTTTAGAAGCCCCGGTGGAGCCCTATAGCCTAGTGAGAAGGTTTGCAGGAGACAGGCCAAAGGAGGCAAAGAGATAATGGCAATAAGCTTTTTAGGGGACCCTTTGAAGATTCCGGTATTGCTGCGAAAGGAAGATATAGTCTATTTAGATAGAATTATGGAGGGCTATGGGCATTTAGGATTTGCTACCTCAGCTATCGGCAAGAAAGGGTTGGTTTATATTCAGGTCACTGCTGACACCAAGCCTGAAGTGTTAGATATATTAAACAACTTTCCATATGAACTGAAGATTTTAAATGAACAGGAAGTCCAAGAAGTTCTAACCAAATAGAATTTTCCATAAAATGTTGGGCAATAATACCTTTATGAATAAATCAGAGGAGGGGTTTTATTGTCTTTCATACAAGCAATAGTAGTTAAGTTTATTATGATAGTAGCATTTGTAGCGCTGACCTTGCCGGAAACCGGTGCCGTTTCTCTATCAAATGCTATTATTATCAGTTTAGCAGCTACAGTTTTAACCTTTGTAATTGGAGATTTACTAATCTTGCCCCGAACTAATAGTTCAATAGCGGCGGTTGCAGATGTACCAATGCTATTTATTATTTTCTATGGGGCTCAATATGTTATCCCTGGAATAGTAGTGACTGTATTTGGAGCTCTATTGACCAGTGCTATCATTAGCTTTATCGAGTGGCTAATTCATCACTACTTTAAGCGAACAATCCTTAGGGAGGGATAACATTGACAGCCAAGAATGACAAAATAATAGTAGCTCAATTATTGCCACTACCACTGAATGAGTTATCAAAAAACAAATGTTATAATATATTAAATATCAATGAACTTTGATATGTTGTTATATTATGTAGGCATCTAGGAATTATACTTTTTTTGAGAGGTGATCAGATGAGATTAGCATTAATTTCAGATATACACAGCAATTTAGAGGCATTAAAAGCAGTAATAGCAGATATAGATACTAGAAAAGTAAATCATATTATATGTGCTGGCGACTTAGTAGGCTACGCACCTTTTCCCAATGAAGTCATTGATCTCATACAAAAAAGGGAGATACCTACGGTATTAGGCAATTACGATGACAGTATTGGCTTTAATCGTATGGTTTGTGGCTGTGATTACAAAAATGAAGCAGCTCAAAGGCTAGGTGAGCAGTCGATAGCCTGGACTAAGACAAATACAAGGGAAGAAAGCAAGGAACTATTGCGCAATCTACCCAAAGAGCTAAGGATAGAGTTCGGTGGGCATCGGATACTAATTGTCCACGGTAGCCCGCGACAGCTAAATGAATATTTGTATCAACATTTAGAAGAAAAATATTTGCTTGAAGTAATGGAGGAAAATAATACAGATATTCTTATTTGCGGCCATACTCACCTGCCATTTCATCGGCAATTAAAAATTCATACTACCAGTGCAACAGATAAAGTCAAAACAAAGCATGTAATTAATGTAGGCAGCATTGGTAAACCAAAGCATGGCAATCCAAATGCAATATACACAATTGTAAACATTGGGGAAAGAGTGGCAGTAGAATATATCGAAGTACCCTATGATTATGAAAAGACAGCTCAAGCCATCGAAAGCTCCGAACTACCCAACGAATTTGCTGAGCTATTACGAAATGGTACCGGATAGACCTGTAGTTAAGCCATTCTTCTCTTAGATATAAGATATAAGTAAAGAAAATGCCGTTACCAAAAGTAAGGGCATTTTCTTATTGAGTGAGTTGGTCAATTATATTTACAGCAAGTTCCTGAGGTATATCTTTAACCAAAATAAGTTCACTAATTAAAATATTTTTTGCATTATCCAACATAGCTTTATCACCGGTACCAAGCGTTCTCTTTTTACCTATACGAATCAAATCACGAATAACTTGGGCGCCTTCATAAATATCTCCGCTCCTAAGTTTATTCATGTTCATACGGTATCTTTGGGTTGGATTAAGATTAGAATCAGTTTCGCCGTCATTAAGAACCTCTAATACGTGTTCTAAAACTTCTAAGTCAACTATTGGTCTGATTCCTATATTAGAGCCTAAAGGAAACATTACCTGCAGGTTTCTAATAGTTGTTATATAATAAAACTGTGTATTTCCAAGTATTTCTTTTTCTTCAATAGCTTCAACTACACCAGCTCCATGCATAGGGTAAACTATCTTATCGCCTACCTGAAACATTAACTCACCTCCTATGTTTATAACATAACCTATTATAACATACTTTTAACATTTTTTCAAAAATTATAATTTACCACAAAAAATTAATTGTGTCAACAGCGATTTTATAAAATATATTTTAAATAATTTAAATAATTTTATTTTGGTCAAGCACAAAAAGTTATCCTCACCCATATAGATGTAAAATCAGATTAAAGTGGGATTAGGAGGTGACAATATGATACCAGAGCTACTGGCTATTAGTGCTGTAGTTATAAAAGGTATCATGCTGCTAGTATCTTATATTAGCAACAATGCTTTTCCCCAACCATTGCCTGAAAAGGAAGAGGCATTGTATATTGCTAAGTTAGTTGAAGGGGACGAAGAGGCGAGAAATGTACTGATTGAGCATAATCTTCGACTGGTAGCACATATTACTAAAAAGTATGAAGGTACCGGGGAGGACGTTGATGATCTAATATCTATTGGCACTATTGGTCTTATTAAAGCTATCAATACCTTTAACCCTAATAAAGGGGCAAAGCTGGCAACCTATGCTGCCCGCTGCATTGAAAATGAGATACTAATGCACTTAAGGTCACTGAAAAAGACAAAAGGAGAAGTGTCCCTCTATGATCCGATTGGGGTAGATAAGGAAGGGAATGAAATCACACTAATTGACGTGTTAGGCACAGAATCAGATATAGTGGCTGATGCTGTAGAGTTTGTCTTTGAGCAAGCGCGTCTACAGGAAAGGCTAAAGGTATTAACAAAGCGGGAAAAGAAGGTGCTAGAGCTCCGCTATGGCTTGCAAAACGGTATTCGTCGCACCCAACGTGATATTGCTAAGAGCTTAGGAATATCTCGCTCCTATGTATCAAGAATAGAAAAAAAAGCAGTGCAAAAGTTAATGAAAGAAATGGGAACATAATATAAAAGATAGACCTGATAATGTGACAGGTCTATCTTTTTATCATTGATTCGAAGGGGAATTTTTAGTTGTTTTTTTCAATATATTTAGCCACCAATGTACCCACTAATAACGCCCAAATAGGGGAGCTAATGCTGAAAAATGTAATATTAGATAGGGCAATTATATAAGTAACTGCAGCACTAAGCTTTATTGTAGACTTTGAAAAGCTCATATTCAAGCTGTTAGCAAAAACACCCAGTAGGGCAAAGCCAATAAGCAGAGAAATAAAAGCCTGAGGTAGTGCCTGGATAAAAGGAACAAGCTTCCAAGAAAAAATACCAAAAAGCAAAAGGATACCTCCTGATATAACCGCTCCCATGTATCTATGTTCTTTTGGTCCTGCTTCTCTATCGGAACAAATAGCTGACATCATTCCGGCAACATTAGCAGATTGGCCACCAAACAAACTTGTGGTCATTGAGAATAACCCTGAGAAAGAAATGAGCTTATTAGTTTGGGGTTTATAATCATTTTGCTCTAGAGCTCCTATACCAACAGCTGCATCATTGCTTAGGATAAGCAATGCAAGAGGAATAGAAACTGCTATGAAGCTTAAAGGGTTAAAAACAGGTACTTGTAATTGGGGTATAACAAAGTTAGTAGTTGTACCAGCTATACTGATGGGATAGGTCAAGAATAGTAAAGCAAAGCCAGTAGTGATAGCAGCAACAATTGGTGGTATTCGAGTATTCAGTTTACTAAATAGAAGATATGTAAGAAAAGAAATGCCTCCTACTAAAGGTAAGCTACTGATGGAAACAATAAAATTTGCCATATATTTTGTGATCATACCTGCCAGCATAGCTGCAATCAATTCTTTTGGCACATATGAGAGTAGTTTGGAAAATGCCCCTAGATAGCCCACAAGGAGCATTAATATTCCAGAGAAAAGATAGGCCCCTATTAACTCACTGTAGGTAAATTGGGAGGTGACTGTGACTAGAAAAGCAACCCCGGTGATAGTGTGAGCGCCAACAATTGGCATTCGATAGTATAGAGGCATTAAAATACTAAACAGTCCGCCAAAGAAATATACGGAAAACAACCATAGGATAGTTTGTTCACTAGTAAAGTTTCCATTAGCTGCTGCTTCTAAAATTAAAGCTGGTGGCCCTGTAACAGCTAGAAAGCCTGATGCAAGTCCAGCTGCAAAGTTTTTGCTATTTAAACCTTTTAAAGGATTTGTGCTTCCTTGAATTCCAATATTCTCCTCTGTATTTATCATGTAAAATTCGCCTCATCTCTAAAAATGTCACATAAACATATAAATACATTATATAACACCTAATGGATTATAGGCAATTGCATTTTAAAATGGCCTTTACTGAACACGTTAGAAAAGGTATTTATGGAAAATAGTAGAATAGATTAATAGATCTATTAGCTGAGGTGATTAAAAATGAATAAAAAAATAACTATCGCTCAAATTTCAGATATTCACATACCTAGGCCTGACCAGCAGGTAATTCAAGGAGACACAAGAAAAAAGTTTACTAGCATTCTAGAGTCTATTTGTCAGGACAAGCCTGATTTCTTAGTGCTAACTGGAGACTTATGCCTTTGGGAGGGCAGTGTTAAAGTGTACCAATGGATAAAGGAAAGGCTAGATCAGACAGGACTAAAATATTATATAATAGCTGGCAATCACGACGATGTGTCTTTGCTGGCTCAGGTATTCAACTATAATGACAGAATTGCAGAGGATGAGCTGTATTATAGTGCCGAATTAGGCAATCTAAAAGTTGTTTTTTTGGATAGCTCTAAAGGCAGTATTTCTGATAAACAACTTAACTGGTTGCAGCAGCAAGAAAGAATAGAAAAACAACAGTTGGTGGTATTTACTCATTATCCGCCGGTGAGGGCCCAAGTCTCGTTTATGGATAATAATTTTCCTTTAGTTAATCAAGAGGAAGTATTAAAGGCTCTACTTAAAGACCAGGTAACAGTTAACTACTTCTGTGGCCACTATCATGTTGAAAAATCTATAGTCCAGGATAGCCTAAAGGTACATATTTGCCCGTCAACATATTTTCAGATGAATCAGCAGGCTAATGAGTTTCAAGTAGAGCATTATTATCCTGGCTGGAGAAAAATAGTTTTTGAAGATAATAAATTAATTACTAATGTGCAATACGTTTTTGGTCAGTTTAGCTAATTAACTTATCCTTGCAGGAATTTTACAAAAAATATTGAATTAAACTAGTATTCTGAAAAATTAATCAACTATGTTTGGGGTGATAATATGTTCACACTTGCTGAAGAAATAATGGACTTTGTAAAGCCAGTAGTAGAAGAAGAGAGCGTCGAGACTGTTATTAATAGGCTTGCTAATGCTGAGGTGGAGCATGTGTTGCCTGTAGTGAAAAAATCAGGTAAGTTCCTAGGAATTATAACCTTAAGATCAATACTAAAAAATGTGTTACATAAAAGTGCTACTTTAAATGATTTTATGATTAAAGACATACCTAAGGTTTATCAAAACACACCAATAGGTCAAGTTCCTTGGTGTACCCATAATGCAGTGGTAGTTATTGATAAAGATGATAATTACCAAGGCGTGATTACAAAAAAATCAGTTAATCTAAAGGACTTTATCTTAGATCCGCGGTTAAACCTTATATTTAATTATAATCAAAGCGGGATTTTAGTAATAGACGAAAAGGGTATTATTGTTTCCTTTAATCCAGCTGCAGAAAGAATCAGCCGACTGAAGCGAGAAAGGATTATCGGAAAGCACCTATCACAGATTACCCTGCCGGTGGGATTATTAGATGTGCTTAAAACGGGAAAATCTGATATTAGCAAGCGGCAGCAGTATAATAATATTACCTTTATAACTAATAGAAGTCCAATTATTGAAAATGGAAAAATTATTGGTGCCATCAGTATTTTTCAAGACATTTCTGAATTTGAAAATTTAAGCGAAGAGCTGAAGTTGTCAAAAGAAGCATACAATCAGCTGCAAGCTATTTTAGAATCCTCTTATGATGGTTTTTTAATTACAGATACTGAAGGCAAAGTCCTTCAGAATAATAAGGCATTTGAACGTTTGACTGGCTTGCCCTTTGGTCAAATAACAGGGCAAAAAATTTCTAACTGGGTGGAAAAAGACATTATTAAGAAAGATATTTCCCAGTTGGTGGTAGAGAGAGGCCGTTCAGTCACTATCATGGAAACAACCATCCGGGGCGACAAACTAATGATAACTGGTAACCCGGTCTATAACAACGAGCGCAAGATTGTAAAGGTCGTAATAAACGTTCGGGATCTGAGTGAGCTTATAGAGCTAAGAAAAGAATTGGTAGAGACAAAGGAGCTAGTAGAGCGTTTTGTCAATCCTGAGCAAAGGAAGGCTATCGACCACTCAGATATAATTACCAACTCTCCGAAGATGAAGGATTTATTAGAGTTGACCTGGAGAATAGCTCAGGTAGATTCTACTGTACTAATTAGAGGGGAGTCGGGGGTAGGCAAAGAGCTGCTGGCAAAATTTATCTATCAGAAGAGCAAGCGCTATAAAGAGGCTTTTATTAGGATTAACTGCGGAGCAATTCCTGAACAGCTACTTGAATCTGAACTATTTGGCTATGAGTCGGGTGCTTTTACCGGTGCCAAAAAAGGTGGCAAGCCTGGAATGTTTGAACTGGCTGATAAGGGGACAATATTCTTAGATGAAATAGGGGAGCTACCCATTGGCTTACAGGTAAAGCTGCTGCGGGTGCTGCAGGAGCAGGAATTTGTGAGAGTTGGAGGCCTCGAGCCTAAGAAAGTAGATGTTAGAGTAATTGCCGCCACCAATAGAGATTTGAATGAGTTAATAGCTCAAGGCAAATTTAGAGACGACCTATACTTTAGACTGAATGTTATTCCCATAGAAATACCGCCGTTACGAGAGCGAAAGGATGATATCATACCGTTAATCTATTCGTTCTTAGATACATTCTCCCAGAAATATGGCATCAAAAGAAGCCTTGCTCCTGAAACCATCAATATGCTAGTGGAATACAACTGGCCTGGAAATGTTCGAGAGCTTTCCAATGTGGTTGAGAGGATTATTGTCACCTCCTCTGATGATATTATAAAACCAGCTCACTTACCTAAAAATATTATTGAATCTTCTTCAGAAATAAAATTTAGCAACACAAGCGCTTCCAATCTAAAGGAATCAGTGATTCAGTTTGAGAAGCTATTGATTAAAAAAGCAATTGAAGAGCATGGGTCCACCTATAAGGCTGCTGATGCCTTAGGTATTGATCCGTCTACCTTATTTAGAAAACTTAAAATGTAGAAGTTGCAATAATAGAGGTGCCTATGGCGATTATGCTATAGGCACTATATTTTTGACGCGAAAAGAAAGAATATTAGGTCAATTTAACTTGGTATAGATTTTGCATGTTAAACTAGGTGGAGGTGAAGGAAAGTGGATAATTTAAATGCCTTAATTAATCCCAATTCCATAGCAATTTTTGGCGCTTCAAGTAATTTAAATAAAATAAGCGGACGTCCCCTAAGGTATCTTAAGGAGTTTGATTACCAAGGAGAAATTTATCCAATTAACCCTAAATACGATGAAATAGCGGGAATAAAATGCTACCCATCCTTAGCAGCTGTAGGAAAACCAATAGATTTAGCAATAGTTGGAGTGGCAGCTCAATATGTAGTTGAAGCAATAAAGGATTGTGCCCAACACGGTGTTCGCTCAGCCTTGATTTTCAGTTCAGGGTTTGCGGAAATAGGTGAAGAGGGCATTAAGCTGCAGGATGCTATCAAAGAAATAATTCAAACTACTGGCATGCGGGTATGCGGGCCTAATTGTATCGGTTTTACCAATTTAAGCAAAAGGCTTCCAGGGACTTTTTCTTCAGTGGTGGAACGAATTAAAGATGATATTCCAGGAAATTTAGGTTTTATTACTCAAAGTGGAGCCTTTGGGGTAATGATTTATGCTTTAGCTAGAGAAAGCGGAAGCTTCTTTAAGTACTTTATCAACACTGGCAACGAGGTTGATGTAGACCTAGCGGATTGCTTAGATTACATGGTAAAAGACACTGATATCAAGGTTATTGGTGGTTATTGTGAAGGAATTAGAAATACAGATAAATTTTTGCAGGCGGCGGAGGCTGCTGAGAAGGCTAAGAAACCTGTTGCCATATTAAAAGTAGGGAAGTCAGCAGTAGGTGCCTTGGCAGCTTCTAAGCATACTGGCTCAGTGGTTGGCTCAGATCAAATATATGCTGCAGTCTTTAAGCAAAAAGGGATAGCTCAGGCAGAAAATCTAGATGAGCTATTGGACATTTTAACTATTGCCGCTAAAGAAAAGTATCCAGCGGGAAACAGAGTTGCCATTGTTACAATCTCTGGCGGTGCCGGAATTCTGATTTCTGATGTTTGCGATGAGGCAGGACTAAAGGTTCCTCCATTAACCGGAAGAACCTATGAAAGAATAGCAGAATTAATCCCCTATTTCGGCTCTGCCATGAACCCTGTTGATGTCACCGCTGATTTAATTAATAACCATGATTCTTTAGAGGAATGCTTAAACCTATTAGTGGAGGATGAGAGCATTGACAGCGTCTTGATATTCATTAGTCTTTTTGACCATGTAGCAGAAGTGCTAGTAGACATAATCGATAAAGTTAACAAAAAGACCCAAAAACCAGTAGTGGTAGCTTGGTCTGCAGCAAAAAGCGGAATTATTCCTAAGCTGATTAACTTAGGGGTGCCTGCCTATCCAGATGGTGGCAGGGCAGCAAAAGCGCTGGCAGCTATGAATTTTTTTGCAGAAGGCTTTCGCCGCAGGGACGCAGATGAATTAGATCAGGAAAAGAACTTAGTAGGAACTAAGGTAAGGGAGGTCATGGAATATATAAATTCAATCAAAGCAAAAGGCATTATGGCTTTGAGCCACAACGAGGCCCGGGAGCTATTAGGCTACTACAATTTAAGTTTGGAAAAGAACGAGCAAATATCACCATCACATAAAAATAAAAAATGGCCAGTAGAATACGTGATTAAAATGCAGCAGGATCCAACCTTTGGACCAGTTATAGTCTTTGGAATAGGCAGTCTATTGGAAGGGAGGTTTGAAGAATTAGCGCTAAGGCTACCGCCTCTTTCCCAAAACGATGCCTATGAGCTGCTAAAGGATATAAAAGCTCCAGAAATAAAAGCAGCTGTTATGAAAGATTCCTATGGCTTAGTTGACATTTTAGTAAGAGTATCAGAGCTTTGCAATGATTTAAAGGGAGAGCTGGCCCAGCTGCGGATTACTATTTTAGGTGAACCTGAAAATATGAAGATTAAGGGTAGTACATTAATTCTTAATAATGCAGTAAGTTCCA
>JAWSUQ010000063.1:2357-10439 GCA_033549265.1 Bacillota bacterium | reverse complement strand
TATCGCTTTTTGAGATGCCGGCTGTGTTATCCATTGGGAAATTTCTTTTGCTGAGGATCAGGTAGGTGATTTAACTTAAGCTTAATCAATCGGTTTTCCTGGTAATCTGCATTTTTGTATGTATCAAGTCCAATCTTCAAGAAGAATAGGAAGGCAGCATTTAAGCCACCTTCCTCATTTTCTGCTTTTTGTTCTAGCAGATTTAAGTACTCTTGATTAAATTTTTCATACTTCCATCATGGTCCGTAGTGCAGTCGAAACCTGAGTTGGCTGTTAAATGAATTTGTCTTATAACTTCTGAAGTTGTTCTTTATTCTTATTTGGGTTTATAGCATTAGTTATTTTTTTATTCTTAATAATAACAGCTATATATAGGTATAATCCCCTAATGAATTTTGATCAATAAGAACTATATCCTTACCTCTTTCGCTAGCACCGTGGGTGACAACTATATTTTTAAATTTGCCCATCTCGTAAAATATAGGAACTAATACTTCTTCACGTAAATAGTCTTCTGTTTCTATCTCATGAATAATATCCATTTTTGCACGTTTTGCTTAAAGTAAGTGTATTTACGAACTCGCAGACTGGGGTGCTGTTCCATCCACCAGTCCCACCTTCAGCTGAGGAATAATTACTCCATCCAGTGAGTTGTTATCCGAAGAGCAGCACAATAGCTCTACATCAAAACCTCTATCGGACATTAGTAAACCAATTCTTTTTGCTAAGGTAGATTTTCCGGTACCGGGCCCTCCTTTTAATACAATCACCTTATCTAATCCACTAAGTACTGAATCATAGAATGAATAGAATCCCTTCCGGGTATTACTTCCTGGGAAAATTCTAGTCATTCTTCCTTTTCTAGTAGTCAATTTGCTTTCCCTCCCTTTGTTTCTATGTTTCTATATAGTCACTACATATTATTAAATATGGAGGGAAGGTGTTACAAAATAAAAGTTAAATTAAAATTATAAAAAAACGGGCGACAACGACAGCCCGTTTTTTTTTATAATTTTATTAATTTTGCCCAGCATTTTTAACGAATTATTCTTCAAGTTCTTCAAATCTGTTTATCAATTTTCCATCGATCTGAACCTTCTCTATAAACATCGCAAGTGGCCTCACCCATATTCCTTGCTCTCCATAAAGAGCCTTATAAACTACTAGCTCTTCAAGGGTTTCACTAAGTTTCGCTACATGCAAAACAAGATAATTATTCCCTTTGTAGTGTCTATATATTTTATTAATTTTTATAGAAGTTGACTCCGTTTCCTCCATAACTGACTTTCACCCCTTTGCCAATAAACTTCCTAAATAACATATAATTTTTTAAAACATTCATTATAAAAGAGATTCTAATACTTGTAAGTAACAACTCCTAAAGAGGCTGCTTTAATAAAGGCTAAGTTGCTAAGGCTTTTGAAGCTATCAACATCTCCCGTCACAACTACTCCCAAAACCTTAATATCTTCAGCATTTATTTCTCCATCTTCACTTGCCAAGTTATTATAGACCCGCTCAAATTCACTTTTAAATCTTGTGTCAAACTTCGTGCCATTTTTTAGCGCCGTAATAAAATCTTTAACAGGCTCCTTATGGGGATCACCGTTATGGTTATAGGCCTTAATTCCATAGACAGTTTCTTCAGAACGAATCATTGGGGGGTAGTCAACCTCGTAAGTTGTACCATCATGATGCTGTTGCACCTCACTGCGAGGTTTGGTTGCTAACTTTTCCTGTTCGTTTAAATCATCTATCCAATACCATGCTAGAGTTACATTATCTGGCAATATATTATTAACTTCATCTAAACTATAAGCTTGATCAAAGGACAAAGCCATTTCCATAACCTTATCACGGCTGATGTGATCTAGCAACTGCAAATCACTTTTGTAGTTAGTATAATCAAGAAAGGGATAAAAGAAAACCATTTCTCTCTGCCCTAATTCATTGTATCTTTGCAATTCTAAGTCTCCCTCATCCCAGCTTGGCGAAAGAATCAGAGGTGAGCCAGAGCCAATCCAGTTGCCTTGATAGTCTCTAAATAGACCGTAATTATATTCACCTTCGCCGGTATACACTACTTTTCCCTCAATGATTTTATAAGTTGTATATTCATTTCTGCCACCCAGGACTTCATGATACCTTGATACCTTTCCAATATATCTATTGGGGGCAGAAATTTCATTAAAGGCGTCTACAGCAATTTGAACTGGTCCTTCAAGCTTGTATACCAATCCGCTGTTTAATATGGATCCTCCTATCAAAAAAACACTGAAGACTAAAAAACTAATCAATACATTTCGGATAATTGAGTGCCACTGTGCTTTTTTAATTGCTTGCTTTAGCCTAGTATCTTTAATATTATCAAATAACTTATCTAATTCTTTTTCATCGTTTGCCTTGTCATTGTTATAATTATTTTTCTTCAAGGCTTAACCCCTCCCAAATCTCTTTAAATTTATTCCTGGCTCTATACAGATAAATCTTCACTTTTTCTTCTTTCATTTCCAGAATATTTGCGATCTCTTTATATGATAGATCTAATACATACTTGAAAACCAACAGCTCCCTATAGGATGGTTTGAGCAATTCAAAAGCTCTCTGAATGGCTTTTCTTTTTTCTTCGGTAATAATGTAATCTTCAGGAGTTTCTGTTAGTACTGTAAAATCCTGCAAAGCATTTACGGAAATACTGCTCCTCTTATTCTTATTATATAGGTTGTAATAGCTATTAATAGCTACCTTAAAGAGCCATGCTCTCACCTTGTCTCTATCAATGGAATCAATGTATTTGATGGTTTTATATAAAGTTTCTTGAATAATATCCTCTGCATCTTCTTTAGAAGCACCCATTTTTAAAAGATGTTTAAAAACTAGCTTTACCTCTTCTAACAAATGTTGCTCTAGAGTGTCATTCCCCATTTTTCACCACCTTAAATTACGGACACGGTACCTTATCCATTTAAGAATATTATCTTATAAGATCTCTTACAATAGTTAAACAACTGAATCCATAAAAAGTATACAAGACTACATCATAAAAGCATACTCAAAAAAACATAGAAAAAACAAGCAACCTTTCACTATTAAGAGCTGCTTGCTATTATATAGGTCTAAAATAGAGAGATTAAAAAAGTCCTGCATTGCTGCAGGACTTTATAAAATGGAGGAGAAGATTGCTTTTTTTTCTAACCTATTAACTTAAATTATCTTATTTCAGCTTTTTTAAACCATCCCAAATCAACTCTGCTTTGGGAAGTACTTGCAAGTATTTTAACCACTTATGGGAATTAAGGTGCTCCTCACTTTGCTGAAGCTTACGGCTATGCTCTAATATAGGCGGAACGATAGTTTTAATATCACCTTCTAATTGAGGTGCAATTGCATAATTAGTAGCTCGTATTGCTAACTCTACCGCTTTTGCACTATCTTGCTGAGAAATGGCTAATGTTTCAATAGATTTGGCTGGGTTATGGAACCCTACGCTGTTTTCAGCAGAAACATAATCCCAGAAAAGCTGCGCCTTACGAGTTAATTCACGGGCTTCTACAAGTAATTGGTCATAATCTTTATGCTTAGCACCTTCAAACTCGCTAGCTAAGCGAATAGCCTCATGAGCTCGAACACTAAGATCCTGTGCCACCATCAGCTGATCCCAAGTTTTCTTTTGGGTATACTCTACCCGCTCTTTAGCCCAGGAATCGTTTTTATCCCCGTGACACTGTAAGCAGGATTGTTCTGTACTTTTTAGTGGTGATGTCCAATTATGAGAAGAAATCTTCTTCTTGCCATCTACCCGAACATATGGCATATGACAATCTGCACAAGCTATACCAGCAGAACCATGGGGGCCATCTTGCCACATTTCGAATTCTGGGTGCTGAACCTTAATAGAAGGAACTTTTGATACTGGATGGGTCCAGTCAGCATATTGTCCTGTAAAACCATCTCTTTCAGCGTTTCCATCTGCAAAGAATTCATACATATCGTCAGGGTCAAACCCATTGTCCCATGGGAAGTGAGGCTTTAGCTGTGATCCACCTTGCGCTCCGCGCTCAAAGTAGTACTCAACATGACATTGAGCGCATACGTATGATCGCATATCATTCTTAGGAGCCTCTCGCCAATCAATTCCTAAACGCGTTAAAGCTTCATCTAATGCTGGGTGAGTAATGACGAGTTCCATAGTTTGGGGGTCATGGCAGTTAGCGCAACCAATTGAGTGCATTCCATAATCATGCTCTCCACGAAAATCGTTAATCTGCATTGACCACCAGTCATCACCATACTCTTTAATATACTTAGGTACTGTAGTTGTTTTACAGGAATAGCAAGCTGCCCCAAAATTAGCATTCTCAGAGTAGTTATCTACTCGGTCAATGTGAAGCATATCCTCTATAGCATAGGTATGACCCCGGGCACGGTCATATTGATACATGAAAGGAAACCCTAACCAAAGATTTTTTAAATAGGGTTGGGCATATTTATTGCCTAACGGTAGAGGATTGACATTATCGTTCTTTCTGTGAGGGACAGAACCACCAAATTCAGTCATTTGTGTATCGTCATTATTTTTTTGATAACTTTCCCACTGTAATGGAAATAAGTCTTTAAAGGCATTATTATTATACTCATCAGCTGCTAAGCCTGTATTGTATACTGGGGTTGCAGTTGTTGGAATATCAGAAGCACAACCAACAGCTACGAATAACGCAACTATGGATACCAATATCAGTAATAAAAGTAATTTAATTTTATTCACCAGCTACCATCCTCTCTCCTATTGGTTTTTTGCTTAAATGTGGTACATGTCTATGACAATCGGTACAAAAATCTTTTGCATCAAGCATTACGTTCTTATTAGTCATCGAATGACAGCTGATGCAATTTTGTTTTACTACTTCTTTGGTATTAAAGGTACTATGTATTACGTCCTCAATATTACCGGATATATTTTTTGCTAGATGACTTGTACCTGTTTTGGTTTTGAACAAGAGTTTGGATCCTGTTGCTTCAGGTGCATGACAGTCATTACAAGAAAGGCTTGCATGTACAGAGTCGTTAAATGTTCTGGTTTTCTCATTCATAACATGACAACTACTGCAAAAGGCAGCCTGATCTGTAGTTTTCATAGCATAGCTGGATCCTGCGTATAGAAAAATACCTAAAATCAGTACTATGGAAATAAGGAACCATTTATTATAGCTTTGTAGCTTTTCTTTAATCCTGCTAGTCAAAAGCTCCACTCCTTTCAATATTTATTTAATCAGCCACTACATGTATTCCATTCCCAATAAAACAGCTAGAAACACATCTACCACATCCATCACACAGAGTTGTGTCAATAACAGGCAGAAAGCCCTTTTCCATTTTTATTGCACCTTTATATTTAAGGCAGGATTGATAACAGTTATTGCAGATACTACCTTTGTATGCAACACAGGACTTATTGTTTATTGTGGCCCTGCCAATCTTACCACATTGACCCGCTTCTATTTCAAGAGCACCGCTGGTACAACTTTTTACGCACATTAAACACATTGTGCAATAGTTCTTTTTAGATAAAATGGTTGGTGTTCCAAGAGCTATACCACTCTTTTCCTCAGCCGCAACTAATATATGCTGTGGACATACATTAATACATTCTCCACATCTGGTACATGCTGCTAAAAAAACCTTTTCTGGCAACGCAAAGGGGGGCCTCAGTTGCAGCTGAGTTTCATTTTTAGTATAGGTTACAACCATTTCAGCCATTAGCCTTTTGGTATCTTCCCAGAGATAAGAAAATAGATGTCTGCGACTAAATTCCTTTATCTCATTATTCATGGTCTACCTTATGCCTGTGCCAGTGCTTCCATATTGATATATACTGGGAAAACGCCCATCACTTTTGGAAGCTTTGAAATTTTTTCAGTTATTCCCTCCAGCTCGCGAGTAGTTTTGGATTCTAATACTATCACCAAATTACCATCTTCTTGGGCCACAACTTCTACACCCTGGATCTGGTTGATATCTTCCTTTAAAATCTCTTCATTTCCTGGTATTACTTTAACAATAGAACTGGCAATTAACATTTACAGCTATCCCCCTTAAATAAATAGACACTTTAAAGCTTAGCAATTTTTACTGCAGATATTTTATATTCCGGTTGTCTGGAGACTTGATCAAAGGCATCACTCACAAGAATATTTGCCATAGTTGTTAGATTATCATCATGGAAATTCATGTATAATAGCCCAGGTTGCGGTGTCCCCCTACCATCTAATTTTACCTTAGTATTAATACTGCCTCTTCTAGATTCAATTTTTACCTTATCCCCATCTTTGAGATTCAAGGCTTTGGCGTCTAAAGGATTAACTTCTATAAACCAGCCCTCTTCACCAGATTGTACTTCTGAAATATTGTTTAACTGGGGAACGGTTCCCGTCATGGTCATTGTATGCCACTGCTCTAATAGCCTGCCTGTAGTGAAATAGAATGGGTATTGGTTGTCTGGTAGCTCAGCTGGATCAGCCATAGGCCTTAGCCATATAGTTGCCCTTCCATCAGGCTTGCCATAAAATTTAATCCCCTCTTCCTTAGTGACATATGGATCATAAGGATATACGTATCTTCTTTGACTTTCTTTACCGTTAATTACAGGCCATTTCAAACCTCGGCTATTTCGGTATTCATCGATTGTACCTAAGTCCATTCCTGTACCCTCAGCACATTTACGATATTCATTCCAGATATCATCAATAGATTTATACTGAAAATGCTGACCATAGCCCATTCTAGAAGCTACTTGAAGCAGTGCCCACACATCGTCTTTTACACCTTCTGGTGGCTCTACTGCCTTTGCCATGTGCTGGCCCCTTCTTTCTGCGTTACCATAAAAACCTTCCTTCTCACACCAAACTGATGCTGGCAACACTACATCTGCAAGCTCTGTAGTTCGAGTAGGATGGTACCCTTCAGAAACAACTAAGAAGCATTTTTCCATTCCTTCCCTATATTTGTTTACATTAGGCAATGATTGCCCAGGATTAGTACACATAACCCATAAACCTTTAATTGATCCATCTACAGTGCCTTGAAACATATCCATCATTGGTTTTCCATTTTGTGCTTGAATGTTTGTAGGATCACAACCCCAGATAGCAGCAATCTCTTGACGGTGTTTTTCATTTGCTACCGATCGGTGAGCAGGTAAAAGATGACTTAAAGCTCCCACTTCTCTTACACTGCCACAAGCGCTAGGCTGTCCCGTTAGTGAAAAATTAGTGGACCCTGGCCGACAGATTTTACCGGTAATTAAGTGTAAATTATGAATCAGGTTATTAGCCCAGGTTCCTCTAATTCGCTGATTAATGCCCATACACCAGAGAGACATAGTTTCCAAGTTCTTATCAGCAAAAATTTTTGCAGCCATGACGATATCATCTGCACTAACTCCAGTGATATTGGCAACCTTTTCAGGAGTATAGTCTTCAAGAAACTCTACGTAATCATCCCAGTTCTTCTTGTCATCACCCTGCATAAAGTTAGTATGCTTTTCGATGAAGCCCTTATCTATAAGGCCTTCTTTAATGATGACATGAGCCATACCATTTAATAAGGCAAGGTCAGTACCTGGCTTAAAGTTTAATACTAAGTCAGCACTATCACTAGTTATGGTGTTCCTAGGATCAGCTACTATTATTTTAGTTTTAGGGTTATTTGCCTTGCGTACCATTACTCTAGACCAGAGGATTGGATGGGCTTCAGCTGCATTGGATCCGATAAAGAAAAATACATCGGCCGCTTCGATATCTTCATAGTTTCCTTCCGGCTCATCTTTGCCAAATGTACTAATATAGCCGGCTACTGCACTAGCCATACAAGTTCTTGGATTTCCTTCCACATTATTTGTCCCAATAAATCCTTTAAAGAGCTTATTATATACATAAGACTCATCAGCACTACATTGCCCTGAACCATAAAAAGCCAAAGCATTTGGTCCATGAGCAGTTTTTATTTCTTTAAACTTGTCTGTAATTAAGTCCAAAGCTTCATCCCATGAAGCAGGTTCAAGCTTGCCAGCTTTGCGAATTAAAG
>JAWSUQ010000063.1:0-2347 GCA_033549265.1 Bacillota bacterium | reverse complement strand
AGCCTTGTTTTTGCATAAATAATCTCATGTAGGAAAAACCCTTTTACACAAAAAACCCCTTTATTAACGCTACTTTCTGGATCTCCTTTAACTGCAACTACTTTCCCGTTGGCTACCCCCACTAAAATACCACAACCTACTCCGCAATATCGACAAACTGTTTTTACCCATTTTTGAGCATCTTGTGATTCTGGCGGTTTAACTATTGGTTCTTCCTCTAGGGTACAGCCGCTTAACGTTGTTATTGCTGCTGTGGCTGCCGCTGCCTTTAAAACCTGTCTTCGCGTAAATGTTAACCCCATTTTTACCCTCCTCTTTTATTTTATTCTCTCTTTTTTTATTCTTTTGCCCGCTTCATAAAGATCAATTTAGAATAAGTTCATGTGAGAATATTCTTTTTCTGTGGCAAGCAGGAAATAAAAAAAGAAATATCTACTACTAGGTTAGCAGACATTTCTTACAAATAAATTAATTAGTTATTACTAGATATTTTCATGTTCTTAACAACATCTTATCAATTCCTTAACAAATTCTTAACAAAATAAACCTAAAGTAAGATGCTTAGATTTCCATAAATTTATATCCTACTCCCCATACTGTTTGTAAAATTTCTGGTTTTGCAGGATCATTTTCTATCTTAGTTCTTATCTTCCGAATAAGAACAGTTATTGTTCCGGGGTCTGAAATATAATCTTCAAGCCATAAATTTTTAAATAATTGCTCTCTAGTAAAAACCTGGCCAGGGTGCTTTGCTAAGAAACTTAAAAGATCAAATTCCTTAGGCGTTAAGTCTGCCTTTTCCCCGCGCACCACTACTTCACGCCTTTTTTCATTTATTGCTAGTTGTTTATTATGATAGATATTTTCCTGGTTTTTATCCTTATTTAGATTAATACTTCTCCTAATTAATGCCTTGACCCTCAAACTCAGCTCTACTGGGCTAAAAGGTTTGGTAAGATAATCATCAGCTCCTAGATTGAAACCTACACTTTTATCTACTATATCACCCTTTGCAGATAACATGATAATTGGAGTTTCAAACTCCCGTCGAATAAGGGTGCAGACCTCAAAGCCATCTTTCTCCGGCAACATAATATCTAATATAACCAGATCAGGCTGCTCTTTTCGAAACTTCTGCCAACCCTCATTGCCATCTGCTGCATACAACAAATTATATCCATCTTTAGATAAAACTTGCTCTACCACCCGTTTGATGCTTTCTTCATCATCCACCAATAGAATCTTTAACTTTTGAGTCATATTTCACCTCCCCATCATTATCATGTAATGGTAGTCCAATAGTAAAGGTACTGCCATTATTAGGTTTACTATTTACACTAATCCAACCTCCGTGCATCTCAATCAGTTCTTTTGCCAACGCTAGCCCCAGACCGGTACCCCTATATCTTCTTGTATCAGAGCTATCTACTTGATGAAAAGGCTCAAAAATTAGTTTTTGATCCTTTTCTTTAATACCAATCCCTGTATCACTAACCATGACAATTATTTCCTCAGTATCATAGTTTAAGTCTACCTGAATATCAACTTTACCGTCCGTTGGTGTAAATTTTACTGCATTAGTAGCCAAATTAAGCACTGTCCTGCGAATTTTTTCTGGATCTGCTTTAATTAGTGGAATCTCTTTGATAAAGTTCGTTGTAAATTCTATACCTTTTTTCATAGCAAGGGGATAAATTATTCGTTCTACCGAGCTAATCACATCAACTATATCCATCGTTTCAAGGAAAAGCGCATTTTTTCCGGCTTCTATTTTTGCTAAGTCCAATAAGTTGTTAATCAAATCTAAAAGGCTCTCGCCATTAAGTTTTATTTCTTCTAGGTTTTGACGGCTGACATTATCCTCATTGTCACAGTATTGTAATAAAAGTTCACTGAAAGCTATAATCGATGTTAACGGCGTCCTCAATTCATGGCTTACTGCAGCTAAAAACCTTGATTTATGCTCACTGGCTTGTGCTAACTGTAAGTTTACCTTTTCTAATTCCTGTTTTTTTTCTGTTAGTATATCATTTGCAAATTTTAACTGGTTTGTTCTTTTTTCTACTTGCTGCTCCAGGCTGCTATAAAGGTAACTTAATTGCATAGACATATCTTGAAACTGCAAAGCCAGTTGCTTTATTTCCCCCTCTGCTTCAATGTTTTTCAGATCTACATTCAGATTTCCAGCCCCCATTTGCACCGCAGCCTTCTTAAGTTCCTTTAAGGGGCTAGCTACTAGCCGATTAACTAAAAAATATATGGATGTAAGACTTATACCAAGCAATAAGATCAAAAAACTAAAATGCCTTATTAAATTAGAGTAAAGGTTCTCAATAACATTTTCCAT
>JAWSUQ010000062.1:0-10509 GCA_033549265.1 Bacillota bacterium | reverse complement strand
CGACTGTACTATTTATTTTAGACGGAGATGTTGCTCCTTCTGAAATAGAATTTGAAAACATATTAGTGTTACCAGGTGAAACAAGTCCAGAAATGGTATTTTATAATTATTTATTCGATTTAACTAAAAATTTAGAACATGAAATATGGAATAATCCTACTGCTAAGAATAACGGGTTTAATATAAGACATTTTTTACAAAGCGGACCAGATTGCTATGAAGGAAAATCAAGGGAGCAAAATAAAAAATGGTTTAATGATTACCTCCCTTTATTTGAAAGTTTAAGGCTTTTCGAGTATTGGGCATTAGATAACAACGATGTAGTAGATAGATTTGAGAAAGATTTTAAAGAAAAATTTAATAAAGTTGCAAAAATTAGTTCAATACCAAAAATAATAATTTAAGTATGGCCAAGCTATTTATATTATTATAAAATTTAAATAAAAAAGGTTAGAGGTGAAGGCAATGTCCTACACTTATTCTCCACTCAGGTACCCAGGTGGGAAAAGTAAGCTTATAAATTATACGAAAGACTTAATTATTGCAAATAATTTAGTAGGATGCACATATGTAGAGCCCTTCGCAGGTGGGGCCGGTTTAGCCTTTGCTCTTTTGTATAATAATGTTGTTAACCAAATTGTACTTAATGATATTGATAAATCCATATATGCTTTTTGGTACTCGGTACTAAATTATAATGAGGAATTTTGTCAGCTCATAGAAAATAGCCCTATATCATTAGATGAATGGAATAAGCAAAAAAGTATCCAAGAAAATAAGCACAATATTGATTTGCTAACACTTGGATTTTCAACATTTTACTTAAATAGAACAAATAGGTCAGGAATTATTAAAGGTGGAATTATAGGAGGTAAAAAACAGCTGGGAAATTTCAAAATGGATTGTAGGTTCAATAAAGCGAACTTAATATCAAGGATAAAAAGAATACCCCTTTATAGAGATAAAATATCTATTTATAACTTAGATGCTAGTATTTTTATTGATAGCGTCATTGCTATACTTAATAGTAATTCATTAGTTTTTATTGATCCTCCATATTACAAAAAAGGCCCAGAGCTATATGAGAATCATTTTAAACATGATGACCATTTTAAATTATCCACAAAAATAATAAATAGTATTACCCATCCATGGGTAATAACCTATGACAACACTGATGAAATTAAAACTATGTATCAAGAATTTACTCAGAGTGAATATAATTTAACTTATAGTGCCCAGAATAAATACCAAGGTAAAGAAGTTATGGTCTACTCGAAATTAGTTACCCCTATACCTTTTTAATTATTTTAGCCTCAGAGAGGCCTCTCTGAGGCTAACTCTTTTTCCTAGTATCATGCTGTATGGCAATTAGCTAAATTATTGTCTATCAGCTTGTCTCTTAACAATCCCTTGTTTCAGTAGTTCATTCCCAAAAACGGCAAGGGCAGCGATTATAACCGCTTGTACTATTCCGGTAACAATCACTTCAGGATTGAAGCCAAGGCCAAGCACGATGGCCATATATATTACGGTCACAATTAAGCTAATACCAAGCAAAATAAATGGTATAGACCACTCATCATTAAACCAAGGTGCCCTCTTTAAGAATAAACCCAGACACCACAAAAAAACGATTAGTATAAATAACTCTGGCCTAATAAAGCTAATTACTGATTCCCAATTCATTTTTCTTCACCTCCTCACTTAATTAAAATAGCCGTGCTAATAGCACCGCCTTTTATGATATCTTTATTTTGCCATTTGAGATTAACAGAGCCACCACCGTCAAGGTTCATGGCCTTAATACAACCAATTGAGCGAATGAAAGTGGCCAGTGCTGCTAAGGCTACATTATGCCGAGTGGCTACTATTTTGACTAGCCCCTCATCGGTAATGCCTATTGCGCTTCTTGGCCTGCTCGATTTCATTATGTCATCTTGGAACTCTTCATTGTGGTTTATATTCGGTACCAACAAAGGTCCAGCTCCCAGGGCATAATCTACACCAGCTAGATCACTTGCTTTTTCAACTGCAGTTACTATCTCTGCTTTCCCTTTGTCAATTACAAATACTGTTCTTGGTGCTCTCCATGGCACTCTGTCAGCTATGATTTTACCGTTAATAATAGTGATGCCAAGAGGATTAAGGTTCCCATCTAGGTAGCCTCCATTAATACCGTCTCTGGGAAGTTTCCCTTTGACGAGGGCTACCTCTAGCTGATCCGGCTCGGCTGTAATGACATTGTAGCCATTTATTTCTTCAAACTTCGGCGGCCGCCCTTTGGGCTGCGGCGGAGGCTTGCTAGAAAAGTCAAATGTAGCTGTTCTAGTTGCTTCATTCCAAGTAGTCACACCTCCAGCTTTACCGGTTATATCTCTACCTTGAAAATACCAGTTACCATCAATTAGCTTTCCTGTCGACAATGGTAAATTAAATTTATTGCCAAGTTTATCCACAATAATCACTGTCATTTCATTACTAGCTGTTTTTTCAGGTAACTTGTAAACTACTCCTAAATATCTACACAACCCTCTAATAGTAGCCTCCACCAGCTTAATTCTGTTCTCTCTGACTGCTAAGAACTTTCTGTCCTCGGCATTACTCATGAATCCAGATTCAATAATGATTGTTTGCACGGATCCTGTGTCTCGGTGCATAAAGTAATAATCTAGCCTTTCCCTACCCTTGGTCTCAGAATACCTACTAAATACTCTTCGCCCTGGCATGCCCTCTTTGATGATCTCTTCATAAATCATCCTAGCTAGCTTGCCATCAGAGAAAACAGAATGAATGGTTTCCACGCCCCGAGCTGCAGTATTATCAGCTGAATTAATATGATCACTGAGGCAGATTTTTGAGCCACTGGTTTTGATAATATCTGTGCGATGGCTCGGCATCAAATGAATATCTGAGTCTCTTGTAATCATCGAATTAAAGCCCAGCTCTTTAAGTCGCTCATGACGGTAAAGAGACATTTCCAATGTCCATATCTTTTCTTGGTATGTAGCATGAGTAGTTCCTGGATCTTTGCCACCATGACCACCATCGTTTATAACACTAGCCTTAGTCATCAATAATCACCTCCACTGCCAACAAACTTTCTCGCTTCCTCATAATCTACATTATTACTCTTAGCCACCACTATTGTTAGTATGGTAATCGTCTTTTGCAGCCCCTTGATTGCCGGCTCTAATCTAATTAAAACATATAGAGCAATTACCATTGGGAAACCGTAATTACCTACTAACTTCAGCATTTCCTCCACTTGCCCACCCGCTTTCTAGCAAAATAAAAAACACCTTCCGGTGTTAACTACTCAGTTTCTTCAGTTACTTTTTCCTCAATTTCTCTGAGGGCGTTAATAACATTTTGCTTTTCTTGCATACTTAAACCACTGTCCATAACGCAACCTACTGCAGTATTTATAGCTTTTTCATAATCCATTTTATACGTTCCTTTACTACGCATAATTATCCTACTGCGACTTAACTTCTTCATAAATCGCAATTAATAACTCCTTTAATTCTCTATTAGTTGGATTAGCTTTGCCCTTCATTTCCTCAATTAACTTCTGTCTTGCCTCTTTCTTCTTGGTTGTTTCCGACTTCTCCATATGCACTTTAGGCATTAGTAACCACCACCTTAATTTCGGCATTTCCCACCAATTCATTAACTGTTCTGATTGTATATTCTCCTGCTTCTTCTGAACTAAATTCTAGGGTTTCGTCTACAGGGATTTTTTCGGCAGAAAATAATTCTCCATCAGGCTTATATATTTCAGCTTGGAAAGGGATTTGGTTTTCGCTATCTGGTAAGTGCTTTTCAGTTTCTATGTCAAACTTTTTCCAGTCGAATAAGATGGTTGCTGTTTCGGTTGTTGATATTTGGGTTTTGTCTGGTGTGGCGATTATTTTATTAAATAAATCAAAACCTTTTCTAACCATGTGGATTTTTTCTTTACCTTTTATTTCTTCAACTATTAACACTTCGTGTTCTATAATCTCATATTTTTTCATTAGTCTAACACCACCCATGCGCCTCTAGTATCATTAACAGCTATATTTGAGGCTATTTTTATTTTTGAATTAAATCTCAAAGGGAAAAGATTAGTAAAATCACCATAAGCTCCTCTTATTGAATATATATCGCCCTCATCTATTTGTATTGTGTAAGGTCTTTGAGTTGTACTACTTTCATATTTCAAGCCAATAATATAACCACTTCCCGTTATATCTAAATAAGTATTAGATTCATGCGTTCCCACTACAGGTTGATTAGTTTGAAAACTTTTCTCTGACCAATTAACTCCTCCTGGCTTTGCTAATATCTCATTCTGTTTTTCTAATGTTGCTAAATTAAGTGTTTGCATACTATACTACCTCCTCATATATGAATTGAGGACTTCCATTAACTGTTCTAAATCCCCATCTGTAAGTAACTCCATTATCTTCAAACTTATGTGGCATAATATCTGCCAAATGCGCAGTTTGAGCATCGTGGGCGTCTTTGATGCCCATTTCGATTTTACTTAACTTTTCTGCACTTATACCAGGAGGACCACCTTCAACCCACACTGTTTTTTCATATGCCATCTTATTTCACCTCACATTTTGGATATAGAAATTAAATTTCTTTTTAAACTTGGTAATCCATCTATCTCTGAATACCACTCATATACATAGAGCCCTTCATTAATAACAAGATCAAAATAAAAAAGACCCGTATCGAGTCTGTTTGCTTGGCCAATACTATGTTCCTGAAGTTTCTTATAATTTCTATCGTAAATGATTACTTTAACAAGATCTGGTTCTACATTTTCACCATCCCAATCCTTAAACTGAGCGGTTAGCCTAATTGCATTGCCTCCCTGGTAACTCATCCTTCTCTCACCTCGATTTTACGAGTGGCTTCATATATAACCGTACCTCTAATATTTTTAAAACAATTTAATCCTCTAATCGACTCACTTAACGTTATAAAGCGAGTTTTATTTGCTGCACATATTTCTCTGGTTATTTCATCTATTGTCAATATTAACTTAGTTGCCATCCTTATATCTATCGTTTTGCTTACCCTATCTGATAGATTAAGCACTTCGTCTTTTAATCTAGCGTGTACAGTTGCAATTCCTATGGAGAAGTCATTGAAAATAAGTCTGCCTATGAACTTATCATTACTGTAGTTGAAAATAACATCATGTCGTGTGCCTTTAGCATCAATAATATAAATGTCCTGAAACTGTGACAAAACTTCATTGCCTTCAATGATAATTTCTGTTTCCACATTAGGCACTGTATAGTTTGGAGCAATTATAGAAATATTTGGGGGAGTTGTGTCGAGCTCTAATATAAAAAAATTATTCTGCATATGGTGTCCACTCCCCCTCTTCATTTACTCCGTACACATTAATTTTATATTGCCCGTCTTGTTGTAACTCATGAAAATAAATTACAAATGTTTGTTCAGCTCCTTTTGGCAAAGTATAATCATTAGGATACAAGTCATCTCCTGGATAGAGTGTTTCAGATGGGAACACATCATCTGATTTACCTACTAATAAACCAGACTCCTGATTAATTCCCCCTGCTTTTGCCCTATACCCTTTTAATATTTGATCAGCCTTAAATGTAACAATACAGTGGTCAAAGCCATCTTTATCACTGATTATGTAACCCGATACATTTACAATTGTTATTATTGGAGCTGCCACTTATATCAGCTCCTTATACACTCCAGTTTCCAGCCTGGTCTTTCACGAACACTTTTATGATTTTCTGTCCATCTCCCGCACTTGCTGTTTCAAGGTCAGTTCCTCGTATAGAACAGTTTATAGCTTCATTAGCTGCATATTCTCCAGTCCCTGACATGTTTGTAGAACCTCCAGATATAGGTATATTAGTACCGGTATCATGAGCTGCACCTGTGCTTGATACGACTTTGACCTTATACTCAGCGAAACTTTGATCAGACATAAAGCTGAAAGAGGCTGTGTTCTTTCCACTTTGCTTTGAAATTTTACTTATATCGGGACCGGAAATTGTAACAACTGGCTTAGTAGTATCCAATGTTATAGAATCACTGGCCTGTCCCGATTCATTATAAACATCATCTCGCAATTTTAAATAT
Source organism: Bacillota bacterium (assembly GCA_033549265.1). Lineage (GTDB taxonomy): Bacteria > Bacillota > Desulfitisporia > Desulfitisporales > JAWSUQ01 > JAWSUQ01. Next base: position 4,380 of record JAWSUQ010000062.1, on the reverse strand, counting down.
AATTGTTTTGGACCATCACCATTTGAAAGCTTAACTTGCTTTATTTCTTGGTATGTAATCCAAGATGAGGTTCCTTCAGTCTCTTGGATATCAGGGTTATTTGCTGTATCTACATCTCCCCAGATTTTCATTTGATAACCACTTGTAATCGAGTCATCAGTACTAATTGCACAATCTACAAAAGGATCGTTTGAAAAAGCTGCTCCACCTTCTATTATGATTATGGGATTAGCAGGTCCTGTTGTGTCTAAAGTCAGATGAAAATAATTAGGCAATTTTCCTCACTCCTTATTTATCAAAGTAAAATTTATATGTCCATATGATAATTTACATCTGTTTCACCCCCTGTTAATAGTGTCTGTTCTAATAAATTGTATTGACTCTAAATTAGTCTTATCTCTTGACCAAATTATTCTGCTTATCATTATGCCTGTATTGGCCGATTCCGTAGCTGTAGCCCCTGCAAATATGCCTATCTCTCTGATATTAAAAACAGCCTCAGTGTCTAAGACCAAGGCTGTTGATTGCAGTTGTCCTGTTTGCGATGCAGTTTGATTTATCCATGCTGTGCGGAATTGTTCGTACCCCAACTGGGTCTGACTGTCAATTATCGGCATGTCAGATGCTCCTAAAGCAAGGTATTTTAGTTTAACGTCCTGAATATCACCTTTCAGCGCATCTCTTAGCATGTTTAAACCAGCGTTCAATATGCGGTTTTTTAGCTTTTGTCTTTCTATAACTTGTCTATTTCTATCAAATATCAAGATTTCATACTGCCCAAGCCATCCTTCTAACTCGCAATGTGTAGTTTTTATTGGTTGACTCATTCAGCACCTCCTAGCATGGGTATAAATCCTCTGATGGGTATAAATTCTCTGATGCTATCGGGCAAGCAAAAATATTGATTTCTGTATTCTCAGCCCAATTTTGTTGCTCTGATGCGGTGTTAAGCAATACTAATACCTCATTTTCACGGATAACAAGCTTTCTGTTCCCCTGTAGCAGACCTTTAAAAAACTGCTCCCAACCACCCAAGGCGGCCCCATCTAGGGCTTTTACGTTATAGAGAGTCAGATTTCCGTCTGCTCTGGCCGTTACTTCTTCGATTAGATAGTTCCCATCTAAGCCATATTTATTATTCTGGATTGGTAGCAACTGACCGGCCTTTAGCCCGTGGTCATAAGTGTTGAAAGTAATTACTTTTGGTAATAAGCCATATTTTTCTAGTTTACCGAAAGCAAACTCAAAAGCTGCTTCTCGGGTGTTAAGATTGCTTTCTTCTATAATCGACTCATAGATTCCGCTGCCTCCTTCAATTTCTTTTCTTGCGGCAATTTCTTCTGATTTATCGGCAACGACCAGCAATGGGTAGAGTCCGCGGTAAGTAACTTCTAGAACTTCCGTTGACAATGTTTCCTCACTCTGATCCTGAGTGATGGTATTCGAGTTAAAGCTAAAGTAATATTTTCTGTCCTTGTCTAGCCCGTTCACACCAATATCTGCAGGGTCAACTTCGATATCATCAATGTAGATTCTTGGCTTTTGAGCTATCGGCAATCGGACTACGAATGTCTTTGAAACGCCGTCCGGCTTGGGCGTAGGTTTCTCCTTGACTATCTCCTGAGTGACGTCTTGACCAGCTCTGACGTATTGCCGGTTGCGGTATTGACCGCGGGTTTTTTTGACTTGTAGCCCTTGGAAGTTATTTGAGTTGTCGGTTAACCCGAAGGGTGCTTGATATGTAGCTCTGTCAAATAAATTAAGTTTTTTGTCATGGTCGATAAACCAACTAAAGCCAGTAATTTCTGCTAGGCGGTTCATTGCCACGTTGCCGTCATCATAGTTAAAGACAGCTTTAGAGATTATTGGGCCATCTTGGATGATGCCTTCAGTTATACCATCGTCTGCGAAAAAACTGACGATGAAGGCTCTTGCAATGTCACCAGCTAACTCATTTTCAAAAGTGTCATAGACTTTCCGCTTGTCAATTAGCTGGCTAAAATCAACACATGTTACAGCAGCGTATTTTGTAATGTCTCCAAATTCACGAACGCTGTCAACAGTGCCAGCAAAAATGATTTCGGCGTCCTGTTTGACTTCTACTTCCATTCCTACGTCAATCTCGAATTCGGGCTCTATTATAGTAAATGAGCATGTAGTACGCTCGTTGAGTTTGTCTGGGCGGGAAAAAGTATTTTTTTGGACAGTAACTACTTGGTTGTTGATTTTGTAGACTCGCATTTATTTCAACCCCAATCCTTGCAACCGCTCGATTACTCTGTCCATTAGACGATCCACCCCGTAGTCATCGGCAATTATTGCGCCGTCGAAGGCACCGCGCTCAAATACTACGTTGCCACCCATACCTCCATTTGGTACTACTGCTGCACCAGCAGGCAAAAATACATCCTCTGGGCCAATTTCTCCGACTCTAAACATGCCTGCCTCTTCAACTTTTCCACCTGTTGCAAGGCCTTGATATCCACTAGGACCACCCGGGCTACCTCCGCCTCCTGGGCTTGGGTTACCCCCACCTCCGAATGGGTTGAATTTATCTATTGTATCTATAACCTTTTTAACTGTATCAACAACTGTACTTACAGCAGATTTAATTCGTTCTACAATGCTATTAATCTTACTCCAAATGGCATCCCAAATGCTAAATAATGCATCTCTCAGATTGCTAAAGGCACCTTTTAACAAGTCTACAGCTGTCCGTGCTATCGCCTTAACCGTATTCCAAAGGGCTTCCCATATTTTCGAAAGCCCTTCCTTCAACATAGTAAAATCTCCGGTGACAATACCACCAAAAACTTGTATTAGCCCTTGAATAATAAGTAAAGCACTTTGGATTATGGTAACTAATAAATCAAATAAGTTTGAGGTAGTCCCTCCAATGTCACCGCCCCATACTTGCCAGATTGCTGTTATTACTTCTGCAGCCGTTTGAAATATAGCAATGAGCCCTGGCATCAAGTCTGTAATAAAGAAGCCTACATAAGCTCCAACGGCTGTAAAAACCGTACTCATAATAGCTTGAAACATTGGCATATTATCAAGTACCCATGATAGAAAAAACATTATAACTGGGAGTAATTCAGTCCCAATTTGCATAAATACAGCCCCACCAGCTTGCTTGACACTATCCAAAGTATCCGCAAACTCTACATTAGCCTTGATAGCTTCATCAGACATTACTAAACCCAGCTCGTGTGCTTTGTTAGCTAAATCATCTAACCCTTCTGATCCAGCTGCAAAAAGCGGAATTAACTCTGTCGCACCTCGGCCAAATATCTGAAAAGCTAAGGCATTACGTTCAGTCTCGTTCTCCATATCCCCTAGAGCCCTTATGGTCTCATCAAAAACGCTCTGCGTTTCTCTGAGGCTTCCATCAGCATTCCTAGTCTGTATACCTATCTGTGCAAATGCCTCTGCCATGGCTTTTCCTTCTTCATCCGCGGAGCTCATTGACATGGTCATTCTTGAAACCGCCGATTCTATAGAGTCAAACGAAACTCCAACCTGCCCCGAAATATATCTAAGCTCTTGGAGGCGGTCCATAGATATACCGGTTCGGATGCTCATTTTGTCTATTTCATCTGCAACAGCTGAGGTCTTGCTTACAAAAGCAACTAGTCCACCAGCTGCAGCTGCTGTGGCTGTTACAATACCAGCGCCCCACTTAGCAGCTGTGGTGATCATGCCACCAAGCTTTCCACTGGCACTCTCAGCCTTTTTTTCTACTCCTTCTATCTTTTCTACCGCTTCATCATCTTTAATAAAAATGGATCCAAACATGCGAAATATCTCTATGGTAATCACCCCCTGTAAAAGGCAATAATAAAACGCCCTATCCTAAGGGCGCTGCTGTCTCTTTTGGTGTACGTCTTTTAGTTTAGTGTACTTATCTATTATCTCTTCCTTACTCATCTTTGATTTAACAACTGGATTTTTCTGTTGTTCATAGAACTTGCTAAAAGGTTTAAATTTCAAAGCTGGCGATTGCGAAAGTGGCTGTGGCACCACCATATGAGGATAAATAGCTAGCCACATTTGCCATGCTTTATCTTTTTCCTTTTGCTCAAATGCATTATTAATTATCTCTAAGCCTTCTTTCCAAGGCATCAACATGATAAACTCTATGTTTCCATATCGGGACAAAAGCAAATCTATTGTTTCTATTGGATCAATTGCCCCGCTTGCTTGAAAAAATCAGATAATTCTCCACTTGAAAACGTTTCCTTGAAAATGCCCATCGTCTCGGATAATGGCATGTTCTTAAATTCATCTTTTCCAACACAAACAATATCTGCAAAAAACTCGTTGATTTCTTCTTCGGCCATGTGGATATTTTCAAAGACTGTAAGTATTAGTTCAATC